>SBHJ01000165.1 GCA_006226465.1 Alphaproteobacteria bacterium
TTCGAATCGACCACGCCCGGCATCTTCGTGATCGGTGCACTGGCAGGCTATCCGCTGATCAAGCACTGCATGAACCAGGGCTATGACGTTATCGAGTTCATCAACGGCAATACCGAACTCAAGCCTGCCGACGAGCCGATCCTGGTCGAAAAGTTCAAGAACCTGCCGGGCAATCGCAATACCGACGATTGGCTCGAATTCCTGCGCGCCAATGTCAGCATCCTGGGCGGCATGAACCCGCTGCAAATGCGCGAGTTCATGCTCGATTCGAATGCTCGTTCGTTCCGCAAGGGCGAGGTGATCTTCGAACGCAACGATCCCGGATCGTCGCTGTTCGGCATTGCGCAAGGCTCGGTGGCGGTCGAAGTCGATCCCAACAATCCTTCGAAAACTGTGCCGATTGAATGCGGCTCGATCTTCGGCGAAGTCGGGCTGATCTCTGGCCGCCCGCGTGGCGCGACGATCCGCGCGGCCGAAGACACGATCGTGGTCGAGATCTCGCGCCTCTCTGCACTCAAGCTCCAGTCGCAAGTGCCAACGTCGAAGAAGGCGATCGAACGCATCACCATCGAGCGCCAGCTGCTGCAGATGTTCGGGTCGGGACTGACCAAGGAAGATGTCTCCGACCTGGTGGGAGAAGCCAAGATCGAACAGATCAGCGCCGGACAGGTCGTGATCGAAGAGGGCGCCGACGACAAAGACATATTCATGATCCAGCGCGGATCGATGATCGTGGAGAAGGACATTGGCGGCAAGCCGGTGTTCCTCAACTACCTGCCTGCGGGATCCTATTTCGGGGAGATGGCAGCGATCGACGGATCGAAGCGCACCGCAACGGTGCGCGCGGCGATCAAGGCGGAAGTGGTTCGCCTGCCCGGCGAAGCCTTCACTCGCCTGCTTGAAAGCAAGCCCGAACTGCGCTCCCGTATCTTGAAAGACATGGCCGCACGGCGCGAGATCAACGCATTCATCGAGGAGCAGAAGCACAGCTTCAGCGGGGCGGTCGATCTCTATTCGCAGACCGCGCAATTCCTGGTCGACAACGGGTTGGGCGAAGCGACCGACGTATTGCTGATCGACGAGAAGATGTGCGTCGGCTGCGACAATTGCGAGAAGGCCTGTGCCGACAGCCACGAGGGGCTAAGCCGCCTCGATCGCGAGGCCGGGCGTACCTATGCCCATCTCCACGTGCCGACCTCTTGTCGCCATTGCGAACATCCGCACTGCATGGCCGATTGCCCGCCCAATGCGATCAAACGCGGGCCGGACGGCGAAGTCGTGATCGACGAGACTTGCATCGGTTGCGGCAATTGCCAGCGCAACTGTCCCTATGGCGTGATCCGCATGGATGCCAAGCCGCCGGCAAAGCCGCCGCTGTGGCAATGGCTGCTGTTCGGCAAGGGCCCCGGTCCGGGCGAAGCGCCCTACGCCTGGCGCAAGAAGGCCGCGGGCGCGGACGCAGGCAATGCGCCCAAACTGGCGATCAAGTGTGACATGTGTTCAGGCATCGAGGGTGGTCCGGCCTGCGTGCGCGCCTGCCCAACCGGCGCCGCAATCCGCGTCGCACCTGAGAAATTCCTCAAATTCACCAAACTGGTGGACCAAGAGGAGCTCGGCTGATGGCGCTCAGGCCCAAACGCGATTTCGAGTTCCATGACACCCGCCGTGACACCGATCATGAAAGCTTCCTGACGCATGACGGCTATCGCTGGCTCAAGATCGCCGGGATCGCCAGCTTTGCGCTGGCGCTGGCCTATGTCCTGATCGATCCGCAGCCACGCCACAATGGCGGCACATGGTATGGTTATACGCTGGGCACGATCGGTGCGGGCCTGATCGTGTGGCTTAGCCTGCTGGGCGTGCGCAAACGCTACATGACGGCGGCTCGCTGGAGCCTCAAGGCCTGGACCAGCGCGCATGTCTATCTCGGCCTCGCGCTGGTGGTAATCGGCACGCTCCACACCGGTTTCCAGCTCGGCTGGAACGTCCATACCCTGGCCTGGGCGCTGATGCTGCTGGTGATCGCGAGCGGGATTTACGGCATTTCGGTCTATGCGACCCTGCCTTCGGCACTGTCCAACAACCGCAGGGAAATGACCCGCGCACAAATGGTCGAAGCCCTGCAGGCGATCGACCGCCAGCTTGAAGCCGCGGCGCAACCGCTGCGCCAGGCGGACTCGGACATGGTTCTATCCGCGCTCGGACAGGATGTCTTCGCCGCCAATGCCTGGCAACGGCTGGCCGGCAAATATCCGCGCTGCGCCACCCGCCGCGCAATTCATTCCTTCGCGCACGTTGGCGACGATGACGCTTATGAGCGGGTCCGCGCTCTGCTCGGCCGCAGGCTGGCGCAGCTCGACCAGATCCGCCGCCAGATGCGGCTCAAGGCGCTGCTGGAAGTGTGGCTGTTCATCCACATCCCGGCCACGATCGCGCTCATCGCCGCGCTCACCGCGCATATCGTCAGCGTATTCTATTACTGGGGTTGAGAGGCGGGGATGACAGCATATCTGATCCGCACGATCGACCTTACCGCCACCGGGCGCGAGATCGTTCGCGAGCGTTCTATCGAGACCGACGCACTTACGATCGGGCGTGCAGCCGAGAACGACCTGCACCTGGCCGACCTGGCCGTGGAACAGCACCATGCGGTAATCGAGCCGGCGCAGGGTGGCCATCTGCGCGCCCACGCGCTTGGCACACTGGGCTTTGCCCATGACGGACGCGTGGTTGGCGAGGCAAGCTTCAACTCACAGGAAGGTGCGGAGCTGGGCTTCGGCAGCTATCGCCTCACATTCTCACAGGATTCTGATGGCCTAGTCACGATTACCCAGCGGCAGGAAGCCGCGGCCGAAGATACGACGGGGAGCGGCGAGGGGTTTGCGCTCGCCCATGCCCTGCCATCGAAACGGGCGATGAGCTGGGCGCTGCTCAGCGCGATCCTGCTGGCTTTCCTAGCCGTGCCTATCTTCTCGCACCTCACCCGTGAGCGGGTAGAGCCGGACTACAAGGCCGATGGCCAGGTGACGATGGATGCTGCCTGGAGCACCGGCAAGCTCAGCCTGGCGCATCACGGGCTGGAGGATAATTGCGAAGCCTGCCACGTCGATGCCTTCGTTGCGGTGCGCGACGAGACCTGCCTCGCCTGCCACAAGGAGGTGCAGGACCATGCGTTGGTCTCGCGCCAGAACACCGGGCGCGGGCCGCTGCCGATTGGCGAGCAGATGCAATGGGCGGTCGCGACGACTTTCGGCAAGGAAGGCCCCGGCGCCTGCACCACCTGCCACAGTGAACACGAGGGCGCGACAAGAATGCCGCCGCCGGCGCAGGCCTTCTGCGCCGAATGCCATAGCGGGATGGACGCGCGCCTAACCGACACCAAGCTGGGCAATGCCAGCGACTTTGGCGATGACCACCCCGAGTTCCAGGCCATGATCTGGACCGAGCGCGGCCAGCGCGAACCGCACCGCGTCTCGCTCAGCAAGAAACCGCGCGAATTCCATGGCCTCGCTTTCCCGCACGACACCCATCTCGATCCGATGGGAGGCGTCGCGCGCATGGCCGCCAGCCTTGGACCGCGCTGGGGTTATGGCGAAGAGCTGGTGTGCAAGGATTGCCACGTGCTCGAACGCGATGGCGCGAGCTTCAAGCCGGTTGAGATGGAGCAGGCCTGCGAAGGTTGCCACAGCTTGGTCTATGACAAGGTCGGCCCGACATTCCGCACACTGCGTCACGGAGATGTCGCACAGATGCTGGCAGACCTGCGCGCAATGGACCGCGCCCCGCGCGCTCCGGTGGTCAGTGGCCGCGCCCGCCCCGGACAGTTTGCCAAGGGACGGCTCTATTTCTCCGATTTCGGTCGGCCGGGTGGGTCTTTGGTGGCGATCAACCGTGCCATGGCGAAGGGCGGCGTGTGCGGCGATTGCCACACGCCGACGACACGCGACGGCAAGCCCGATGTGGTGCCGGTCAACCTGCCCCAGCAGTTCTTCGTCCACGCCAATTTCGACCACGAGGCGCATGAGGAAGAGAAGTGCTCGACCTGCCACGCGGCAGACAAGTCCAAGTCGTCAAGCGACCTGCTGATCCCTGGCATCGCGATCTGCCGCGATTGCCATCTGGGCGAGGACGCGAAGAAGGCCGAAGTGCCCTCCCCCTGCGCCATGTGTCATACCTATCACCCCATCCCGCCGGGCAAGCCGCGCAAGGATCACCCCAAGGTGCATGATGCCACCTTGCCGGTCCGGTTTGCCCCGGAGAAATGCCGGATGGGAGACCCCACTCCATGCTGATCGCGCAGTTGAGCGACATCCATGTGGGCTTCGAGCAGGGCCAGGGCGCAGACGAACTCAATCGCCAGCGGCTGCGGGCGGTGGTGGCACGCTTGCGCGAGAGCCCCAATGCACCTGACCTGCTGGTGCTGTCAGGCGACCTTACCGATCATGGCGATGCGACAAGCTTTGCCCACCTGGTCGAGGATCTGGGTCAATGGCCCATCCCTGTGCTGCCGATGGTGGGCAATCACGACAGCCGCGAGGAGCTGCTGCGCGCCTTCCCCGATTGCCCGAGCGAGGGCGGATTCATCCACTATGCGATGGAGAGCGAGGGGCTGCGCATCATAGCGCTCGATACGTTCGAACCGGGGCGACACGGCGGTGCGTTTTGCGAGGCGCGGGCTGGGTGGCTAAGCGCCCAGTTGGCGGCGCACCCGGACACCCCCACTCTGATTTTCATGCACCATCCACCGATCGTTTCCGGGATCGACTGGATGGACCCCGCACCGGACGAGGCGTGGATTGCACGCTTTGCGGAGGCGATTGCGGGGCATGACCAGGTCCGCGCGATTCACTGCGGCCATTTGCACCGCACCACCAATGCCAGCTTTCGCGGAGTGTCGCTCGGCATCGCACCTTCGGTCGCCCCGCCCGTAGCGCTCGATCTCAGGCCGATTTCACCCGACGCGCCTGACGGCCGCGCGCTCATTACCAGCGAACCGCCCGGCTATGCGCTGCACCGCTGGGACGGGACAAACCTCGTCACGCACTACGAGCATATCGGCGATTGGCATGCGCTGGCAAGCTACCAGCCCGAACTGCGCGGTATGGTCCGCGATATGATCGCGGAGCGAAGTTAGGGCATGGCGCGCAAATTTCTGAAAGACAGGCGGAATTGACGCTGTCGAAGCCGTGCTCGTACGACGATCATCGTCGAGCCGCCTAAATGGCCGCAGTCAGGTCTACCGGGACAACATTGGTCGTCCGACACCTGCCGTGCACCGTATTCTCCCATGCGCAGCTCAGCCGCTCGACCGCGACATCGAGCTCGCTCTCGGACATGGAAAAGGGGAGTCGAAGATAGCGATCCAAAGCGCCGTCAACGCCGAACCTGCTGCCGGGGGCGATTCGAAGGCCCTGCTCTTGCGCCGCAGCTGCCAGCGCAGTGGCGACGGGGTCCGGTAATTCTGCCCAGATCGACAAGCCGCCTTGCGGGACCTCCAGATTCCAATCGGGAAACTGCTTGTTCAGCCGTGCGAGCAGGTGATCGCGCTGCCGCCGGACTTGGGCCCGACGTTCAGCCAGGCTTAGCTCTTTGTCCTGGAGCAATGCCATTGCGGCCAATTGTTCCAACACCGGACTGCCCATATCATGGGACGAGCGATGCAAGGCCATGGCGCCAACAAGGTCGGGGTGCGCCCGGACCCAGCCAATCCGCATGCCGCCCCAATAACTCTTGCTCATCGAGCCGAGGCTGATGACCTTGCCGCCCCTATCGTATCTCGCGACGGGTGGCGGAGGGTCTCGTTCGTGCCACAGGTCGATCATGGTTTCATCGACGATCAGATAGCAGTCGCGATCGACCATGATCTTCGTCAGCGCCGCCCGACTGAATTCATCCATGCATCGGCCCGATGGATTGTGGAAATCAGGGATGAGATAGCTGATCCGCGCACCGGTCTGTCCAAGTGTCGCCCCGATCAATTCAATGTCCCATCCCGCTCGCGACAGCGGAACAGGTATTGCCCGGCACGAGGCATTGGCGATCGCGTCGAGCGCCTTGGGATAGGTCGGCTGATCGACCACAATCTGGTCGCCAGGACGCGACAGCAGGCTGAGTGACAGGACCAGCCCATGTTGCGCACCCTGCGTGACGAGAATCTCATCGGCTGATGTCGGAGCCCCGCGTCTGGTATAGCGGTCAGCAATCGCCTGTCGGAGCTCGCCCAGACCCGCCGGTTCATATCCCGGTGCGGGCAAATAGAGCGGCAGCTTCGCAAGGGCGCTGGCATAGGCAGCGTGGATTTCCTTGGGAGCCGGGGGCGCGGCGATGGAGAATTCCAGCAGCGTATCGTCCAGCACCTCGTCCGGAAGTCGCCTGGTAACATCAGGCACCCGGGTGATGCTCCCCGATCCGTGGCGGCTGACAACAAACCCAAGATCGCGCAACTGGGCATAGGCTGCGGCAACCGTCGTCCGGCTGACCCCAAGCACGGCGGCCAAGTGACGCTCGCCGGGAAGGCGCACTCCGATCGGCAAGCGGCCGTCCAGGATCAGCAGGCGCACTGCCTGCTGGATCTGCCGATAGGCAGGCACCTTGCCGCCGGTCCTTTGCCAGCCGCCCATCAGGCGAGCGAGCGAATTGGGTCCGATCTTGCGTGTCGACATCAAGCCACTATGCCAAAAGTGGCTATATAACTCAATGCCACTTTTGGCGATATGCATCGCATGATTCGCAGATTGATCCAGCTCTTCCTCGGCCTTGCACTCTATGGCCTGTCCATCGCCTTTGTCATCCGCTCGGGGCTTGGCGGCAACCCGTGGGACGTCTTTCACCAGGGCGTTTCGGGCCGTTCCGGCATCAGCATCGGCACAGTGATCATCATTACCGGAGCCTCGGTCTTGCTCCTATGGATACCGCTGCGCCAGCGACCCGGTATCGGCACGATCAGCAATGTTTTCATGATCGGCATTTTTGCCGATATCGGCCTTGGGCTTCTGCCACAGGGCCCGACATTGCCATGGGCCTGGATCATGCTCATTACCGGGATCCTGCTCAATGGAATCGCTGGCGGCGCGTATATCGGCGCAGGCCTTGGCCCCGGACCGCGCGACGGCCTGATGACCGGCCTGGTCAAACGTACTGGCGGTTCGGTTCGCATAGTCCGGACTTGTATCGAACTGGTCGTTCTTGCGATCGGCTGGACGCTTGGCGGCACCGTCGGCATCGGCACGGTGATCTATGCCCTGGCGATCGGCCCGATCCTGCACCGGACGCTGCCGATGTTTACGATCCGGGAAAACAAGCCGGTGCCAGCCGTATAGCGAGCGATTGACGCGTGTGATTGGTCCGAGCGTCCCTATCGAAAATCCAACTACGATCGGCCAACCTTACCGCCGCGGCCCGGTTCCCGGAACCCATGCGCTCATATCGACCTCGTCACTCACCTTCCACGGCACGCCTGAGCGGGTGAGGAACAGCTTCTCCATCTCGGCCCGGGTGAAGGGTCTTGAGCCGAGCCGCCCGAACACCGCCATCTGCCCGCCGGTCTCATCCACCGCACGGTCACGGTCGAGGCCCTTGGAAAGCGCCAGCGCCGGTCCCTTGGTCTTCGCCCAGGCGATCAGTTCGGGCACCGGCGGCGGCGAGAAGCCATAGAAATTGGGCTGGCTCGAAGGCGAAGTCAGTTGCAGCACCTTGAAGCCGTTCCGCCCGTCCGCGACATAGCCGATCAGCGAGGCATTGGTGGTGGCGACGATCACATCCTCGGCATCGTTGAGCTGCCCATCGAGCGTCACGCGCTGGTGGACGCGCGGGCTGAGCGGCCGAGTGATATCGACAATCACCAACCCTTCCTGCTTGGCCGCGACATAGGCATAGGTCCGCGCCAGATAGAGCCGTTGGGCATTGGCGAGCGGCACATCGCCTTGCGGCATGCGCACCGGATTGCGCAAGTTGGTGACGTCGAACAGTTTCACTCCGCCCGCGTCGGTCACCCACAAATAGCGGAACTGGATCGCGCTGGCCCGCGCATCGTCCAGCTCTCGCACCGCGGCGACCTGCGGATCGAGCGGATCGGAAAGATCGAGCACCACCAGCGCGCGCGGCGTGGTGATGTACGCAATCTCGCCCGCCAGCTGGACATGCCGCGCCCCGTCGAGCACGCCGCCCTCGTTCCACGCCTTCGCGCCATTGGCAAAGACCGCGCGCTTCAATTTGTTGTTGCGGAATTCGCCGTCGGCCAGCGTGTCGACATTGACCAGCACCAGCCCCTCGATCGCATCGGTCACCACCGCATAGTGGTAGATCGGCAGGAACGGCTGTTCCTGGTTCATCGCGCGCATTTCCGCAGTATTGCGCGTGGGTGCGATCGGCTGGTTGGTGGCGAGCGCCATGCAGGTTGCGTTCTTGGTCTTGACCCGCGTGTTATGCCCCAGCGGGCTGAATGGCGCGGTGGTGATCCGTTCGGAGAAGCCCTTGTTGGCAATCGAGGCGA
>SBHJ01000222.1 GCA_006226465.1 Alphaproteobacteria bacterium
GGCGTGATGCCGCCAATCGCCACGCAGGGGATCTCGAACAGCGTGCTCCACCAGGTCAGCAAGTCGGGTTCGGGCCGATGATCGCTTTGCTTGGTGGTTGAGGGAAAGAAGGCCCCAAATGCGACATAGTCCGCACCCGCCTCGCCCGCTTCCATCGCAAGGTGGCGCGACGCATGGCAGGTTACGCCGATCTGCGCGTCCCGCCCCAACTCCTCACGTGCCTGCCGCGGATCGCCATCCTGCTGCCCAAGATGGACACCATCGGCCTTGATCCGCTTCGCCAGCGCCACGTTGTCATTGACGATGAAAGCGACATCGTGCGCCGCGCAAATCTCTTGCAGAGGCGCAGCAAGCTTTGCAGCCTCGTGCTGATCCACATCCTTCAACCGTAGCTGGAAGGCCGCTACCAGCCCCTCCCCAGCCTCGATCGCGCGCAACAACCGCTGCGGAAAGTCGCCTCCAACATCGAGCGGGGATATCAGATAGAGTTGCGTTGCGGCCCGAACTTCGTTCATGCTGCGCTCAATAGAGATCGTGCAGGATCGCGCAATGCATTCTCGGCTTCTCCTGGTACCTTGCCTTGTTGCGCTGGCTGCGTGCGCGCTTCCCCCGGAAAGTACTCCAGAAAACGAATGCGGCGAGGAGCAATGTGTCGCAATCGGCGAGAGCCAACAGGTGTTCGCGGATTTTGCGGTTACGCCGCTAGACCTCCTTGAAGACAGTCGGTGCCCGGTCGATGCGCAATGCGTTTGGGCCGGAAGGGTACGACTGAGAGTTCAGCTCGATTTGGGGCACGAGAGCATTGAGGCGCAGATCGACAGCAGCGAACCCATGCGAATCAATGGTGGGTTTCTGAGTATGAACCTTGTTTTGCCTGAGCCCAGGCGAAGGGAAACGCCCCCTGATAAGGGCGAATATCGTTTCAATTTCACCTTTGCGCCCGATGTGATGGGGCAACCGCCGGCAAGCTAGTCACATCACCCGGCTGTCATAGGCCCATTGCAGCAAGGCCTGGCGTTGGCGCGGGCGGCAGAATGGATCGCCCGGCTCGCAGTTCTTGCGGATCTGCCCCGCATGGCGTGCAAATGCCCGCCACCGCGCGACTTGGCGAGAGTCATCCTCATGGCGGCGCCCCATGAAATACCTACAATACCACTGGAACCAACCACGGGGATCGTCGGGGTGGATCCAGCCCTTGCGCCGCCACTCCCCCAGCGGCTGGCTGGCAAGGACACCGAAATAGTTCAATTCGGCCTGCGCCCGTTCCGGTGACAGCTTGGCCCGATCAAACCACTCCGCCGGAAACTCATCCCGGCAATCAGTCATGTACTTGCCGCCGAACACTCCCAATTCGAGTATCTCGGCTGGAGTTAGTTCCGGTGCAAATCCCTTAGCGAAATTTTCGCCCGGCCCCGCGACAAGCTCATAACGATAGCCCCGTTGCATCCGGTCGTTGACCGTGATCCAGCGAGCACTTCCCATTCTATGCTACGGAAGCTGCGTGAATCTGATCAATTGCAGCACCCAGCACCGCGTCGAACTCGGCATCACTCTGCTGCTTGCGCAGATCCTGCAGTAGCCCGCGGCTGAAGCTGGCAATCATGCCGCTATTCTGCGCCAGATGCTCGCATGCCTCGTCGGTCGAATAGCCGCCTGACAGGGCCACAACCTTGAGCACATTCGGATGCGCAATGGCGGGAGCATAGAGATTGGCTTCGACCGGGATCGACAGCTTGAGCATTACCTTGCGGCCCGCAGGCAGCGCATCAAGACCCTTCATGATCTCGGCCAGCAGGATATTTTCGCCCTCCGCGCGATCCGCTGCGGTGATGTCATATTCAGGCTCAAGCATGGGAACCAGGCCAGCGTCAGCAATTTGATTGCCTACGGCGAATTGCTGCTCCACCACCGCTGCAATCCCCGCCGCATTGGCCGACTTGATGACAGAACGCATCTTGGTGCCGAACATGCCGCAAGCAGCCGACTTTTCGAGCAGCGCCGGCAGCTTGTCCAATGGCTTCATCAATTGTGCGCCGTTCACCTCATCGGCGAGGCCCTGGTCAACCTTGATGAACGGCACCACGCCGCGCGCCTTGAGCGCATCGGCGGTGGGCTTGCCATCGACCATGCCATCCATGGTCCTCTCAAACAGGATCGCGCCGATCACTTTGCCGCTGCCAAAGCTGGGCGCCGTTATTACGCGCGCGCGCATTTCGTGGATGCGCGCGAACATTTCATCGTCACCGCTCCATTCGCTGTCATCCACCCCATAACCACGCAGCGCTTTGGGGGTTGAGCCACCAGATTGATCAAGCGCAGCGATAAAGCCGTTACCTTCAGCAATTCGGGCGGACATCTGTTCGAAGTTCATGCGGGCAGTCCTGTACTGTTGTCCTGTGATCTTGTCGTGTGCATACGAATGCTCAGGCGCGCCAATAGCCACGCCCCTGTTACCTTGCAACCGCACTTGCTCAAGCTATCCGCGACCGATTTTGCACGCGAGCCCGAGCATCAGTCACGCCTGACTTTGCGGATGATTCCATTGAAGCTGAGTACCGGTGCGCCGTCTGCCCGTATCATCCCGACGACATATATAGTCTTGCCGCCTGCACGCACTACATCGCCGCGCGCCTCGATCAACTGGCCAACACGAGCCGGGTCGAGAAAATCGCCCGAAAGGTGCATGGTGACGCCGCGCGATCCCGCCAATGCATCGGTCGCGATTGTAAACAGCGCGCTGTCAGCGAAGGTCATCATGCATCCACCGTGCATAAATCCCGCACCGTTCATGTGGCGCTCTTCCGCACGGAACGCCGCGACATGGCTGCCATCTTCCTCACGCCGCTCGTAAAATGGACCTGCTCGCTGCTCGAAAGCGTCACCGGTCCAGGTGGACCAGCCCGCCCATTCGCCTTCGGTGATCGGCTTTAGTCGCCCGGAAGAGCCTACAGCTTCGTTTTCGCTCATGTGGAAAGAGCGGCAACGCCCGGCAGTATCTTGCCCTCCATCCATTCCAGGAAGGCACCGCCTGCAGTCGAGACATAAGTCACATCTTCCGCCACCCCAGCATGCGCCAGCGCAGCCACGGTATCGCCCCCGCCCGCGACGGATACTAACGAGCCCTCTAGCGTCAGCGCCGCTGCCGTACGCGCCAACGCCACGGTTGCTGCATCGAAGGGCGGCGTCTCGAACGCCCCCATCGGACCGTTCCACACCAGCGTGCGGCAGGTCTTCAGCACATCGCCCAGCGCCTCGACCGCTAGCGGCCCGACATCGAGGATCATCTCGTCCGCTTCCACCTCATGGACATTGCAAGTGCGCATGCTGGGTGGATTGGGCGCGAATTCCTTTGCTACCACGACATCGTAGGGCAGGTGCACGGTGCATCCGGCGACGTCGGCCGCAGCCATGATCGCATTTGCCGTGTCGGTAAGATCGTGTTCACACAGGCTCTTGCCCACATCGACGCCCTTGGCAGCGAGGAAGGTATTGGCCATGCCCCCGCCGATGATCAGATGCTGGACCTTGGTGACGAGGTTTTCAAGCACCGCCAGCTTGGTCGAGACCTTGGCACCGCCCACCACTGCAGCGACAGGCGTCTGAGGATTGCCAAGCGCCGCGTCGAGCGCCTTTAGCTCGCGCTCCATAGCCCGTCCGGCATAGGCGGGCAGGAAGTGCGCCAACCCTTCGGTCGTCGCATGTGCACGATGCGCAGCCGAAAAAGCATCGTTGACGTAAAAATCGCCATTGGCAGCGATACCCCTAGCAAATTCTGGGTCGTTGGCTTCTTCGCCCGGCCAGAAACGGACATTGTCCATCAATCCGATATCGCCCGCGCCAAGGATGCCGATTGCCTGTTCGGCAACCGGTCCGGCGACTTCGGGTATGAACATGATCTCACGATCCAGCACGCGCTCGACATCGCCTTGCACCATGCTGGTCGAGAGGACCGAGCTGCGCTGCCCCTTCGGGCGACCGAAATGGGCAAGCAGGATTACCTTGGCACCCTTGTCGGCCAGTTCGAGAATCGTGTCCTTGACTGCCTCGACCCGTGTGACGTCGCTTGCCCTACCCTCTTTCATCGGCAGGTTGAGATCGACGCGCACCAATGCAACCTTGCCGGTCACATCGCCAAGATCGTCGAGTGTCTTGAAAGCGGCCATTGGTCGAAGTCCTTAGAGGAAGCTTGCCATCACTCCGGCGGTGTCGATCATGCGGTTGGAAAAACCCCATTCGTTGTCATACCAGCTTACGACGCGAGCGAGCTTGCCTTCCATCACCGTGGTTTCGAGGCTGTCGATCGTCGAGCTGGCCGGATAATGATTGAAGTCAGAGCTGACGAGCGGCTGATCAGTATAGTCGAGCACGCCCTTCATCGGGCCTTGTGCCGCAGCCTTAAGTGCAGCGTTGAGCTCATCTACACTTGTGTCGCGGCCCGGCGTGAACACCAGATCAACCATGCTGACATTGGGGGTCGGCACACGGACCGATGAGCCATCGAGCTTGCCCTTCAGTTCGGGTAAGACCAGGCCGACAGCCCGCGCAGCGCCGGTAGTGGTCGGGATCATATTCTGCGCACCGCCGCGGGCACGACGCGGGTCGCTATGAATCTGGTCGAGCATGCGCTGGTCATTGGTGTAGCTGTGGATCGTGGTCATAAAACCGCGCTCGATCCCAACCGTATCGTGCAGCACTTTGGCCATCGGGGCGAGGCAGTTGGTGGTGCAGCTGGCGTTGGAGATCACATCGTCATCCGCGGTCAGGGTCTCGTGGTTGACGCCAAAGACGATCGTCTTGGAGACACCTGTAGCCGGGGCAGATATCAACACGCGCTTTGCGCCAGCGCCGATGTGGGGGCGCGCGCCTTCGTCCGACTGGAAGAAGCCGGTGCACTCAAGGACGATATCGATGCCATTGGCCGCGTGCGGCAGGTTGCCTGGATTCCGCTCCGACGTCACGTGAACGTGCCTGCCGTTGATCACCAGGTCCGTGCCATCGACTTCGATCTTGCCCGGGAAGCGCCCATGGGTCGAATCGAACCCAAACAACAGAGCATTTGCCTTTGTGTCTGAAAGATCGTTGATCGAGACCAGCTCAAGATCGTGGTCATTGCGCTCAAGAATTGCGCGCGCCACCAGGCGCCCGATGCGTCCGAAACCATTGATTGCAACCTTGGTCGCCATGAAAGTAACTCCTGCTTTCGTTTCAGCCCAAGCGGGCCTTGATCTGGGGGACAATGGCCTCTGCGGTGAGGCCGAAATATTCGTATAGCTGCTCTGCCGGTGCCGATGCGCCAAACCGATCGATGCCTATGGTCAGGCCATCGCCGACATATTTCTGCCAGCCATGCGTAACGCCGGCTTCGATCGAAACCTTGAGCGTATCGACTGGCAGCACATCGGCGCGATAGGCTGCGTCCTGCTCGTCGAACAGTTCGGCACAAGGCATTGAAACAACGTCGGTTCCAATTCCATCGGTTTCGAGCGCAGCAGCGCTGGCCAGCGCAATTTCGACTTCCGAGCCAGTTGCCACAATCACGACTTGGCGTGCTGCCTCAGCGCTCTTAAGCCGATAAGCGCCCCTGGCAGTCTTGAAATCTGCGTCTGTCCGCACTGGCGGCAGGTTCTGGCGGCTCAGTGCCAGCACCGACGGGCGATCGGCTTGCTTGAGCGCCAGAGCCCAGGCTTCAGCCGTTTCGATCGCGTCTGCCGGGCGAAACATCAGCACATTGGGCATGGCGCGCAGGCTCATCACATGTTCGATCGGCTGGTGGGTCGGACCATCTTCACCAAGGCCAATGCTGTCATGCGTCATCACATAGACCACGCGCTGGTGCTGGAGCGCAGAGAGCCGAATCGCGTTGCGGCAGTAGTCCGCAAATACCAGGAAGGTACCACCGTAGGGAATTATCCCGCCGTGCAGCGCCATGCCGTTCATGGCCGCAGCCATGCCGAATTCGCGAATGCCGTAATAAAGGTGACGCCCGCTATAATCGTCTGCGGTCAAAGGCGGGGTCGATTTGGTGTTGGTCAGGTTGGACCCGGTGAGATCCGCCGAGCCACCAACTAGATCGGGCAAAGCAGCAGTGATCGCTTCCAGCGCCATCTGGCTGGCTTTGCGGGTCGCGACCTTGGGCTGATCTGCCACGAGCGTGGCGAGATAGGCATTCATCGCTCCATTGCCCGTCGGCAATTCACCAGTCATGCGACGGTTGAATTCGGCAGCGTCCGGATTGGCGGCAAGCCGCGCTTCCCATTCGGCGCGGGCAGTTGCGCCCCTGGCACCAAGCGAACGCCAATCGGCGAGGATATCGACCGGGATCTCGAAGGGCGGCGCGCTCCAGCCAATCGCTTCGCGTGTGGCTGCGATCTCGTCAGCGCCCAGCGGCGCACCGTGGACCGAATGGCTACCCGCCTTGTTCGGCGCACCCTTGCCGATCACCGTATGACACGCGACCAGCGACGGGCGCGGATCGGCGGCAGCCTCTGCCAAAGCGCGGGCGATATCGGCAAAGTCGTGGCCGTCGCAGCTGGTGACATGCCAACCGGTCGCGCGAAAACGAGCGGGAATATCCTCGCAGGTCGAAAGCGACGTATCGCCATCGATGGTGATATTGTTGTCATCCCACAGCACGTTGAGATTGCCGAGCTTCAGGTTTCCGGCGAGCCCGATCGCCTCGTGGTTGATGCCTTCCATCAGGCAGCCATCGCCCGCGACGACCCAAGTCTTGTGATCGACCAGGTCGTTGCCAAACACAGCGTTGAGGTGACGTTCGGCAATTGCCATACCCACTGCCATCGCCAGCCCTTGGCCCAGTGGGCCGGTGGTGCATTCGACGCCCGGAATCTCGGTATTTTCAGGATGACCTGCGCATGGGCTGTGAAGCTGCCGGAAATTGCGAATGTCATCCATCGTCGGTGAGGCATAGCCAGTCAGGTGCAGGAGCGAGTAGATCAGCATCGATCCATGACCGGCGCTCAGCACAAAGCGATCCCGATCGGCCCACTTGGGTGCTGCGGGATCGAACTTCAGAAACTGGCTGAACAGCACAGTCGCCACATCGGCCATGCCCATCGGCATGCCGGGATGTCCCGAATTTGCCGCCTGAACCGCATCCATCGAAAGCGCGCGGATGGAATTGGCCATGGGCGCGAGGCGGGCAGTGTCGAGGCTCATTCGGAGACGGCTCCTGTAAATTGGCTGCAACCGCCGGGCCAATCTGGCGGCCTTCCACGCCGATTCGGCGTGCGCGCGAACCCATTGCGAATGGGCCGGACAAGGTCAAGCGACTCGCGTCGCACGTCCACGCCCGATTGTTCCGTAGAAGACTTATCAACAGGCCGCCGCAAAGCTTTGCCTCCACTCGCCAAACTTGGTATTTTCTGGCTATGGAGGGGGACCGCAGCCAGCGAGCTATTGCGCGAATTGAGGCCGCATTGGCCCGGATCGATGCTGCATCGGCTAGAATTGCCGCTTTTCCTGCCCAATCTGCCGCACCAAGTGTCACGAGTCTGGTCAACAAGCATGAGGCTTTGCGCGAGGATGTTGCTGCCACGATGCGCGATCTCGACAAGCTCATCGCGGAGATCGAGGGATGAGCGAAGTCACGCTCCAGATCGATGGCAAGCATTACACCTTGGCCTGTGCGCCAGGTGAGGAAGCACAGGTCCTGAGGCTTGCCGGCACGATCGAGGCAAAGCTCAAGCAACTTGGTTCCAACCTGAGCGCATCACCCGCCCAGAACTTGCTGTTCGCCGCACTCTTGCTCGCCGATGAGCTGGAAGAAACGCGCAGCGGTTCGGGAGAACCCGCCGTCCACACATCGCAAGCCGCCGAACATGGGGAAAGCAAACGGCAAGTCGAACAACTGAAGCTGGAACTGGAGGCGTTGAGAACCGAACACGACGAGGCGGTTCGCGAGCTTGCGATTGCAAGGCAGTTGGCTGAACAACGAGGCACAGGCGACAACGCCGACGAATTCGCCGATCTCACCGAAAAAATGGCCGAACAGCTCGAAGCCTTTGCGACAAGGCTTGAGGCTGTCGGCAGCGCACCCTAAATAGCGCTTGGCGGGACTGCCCGGCACGAGCCGTTTGAATATCCCTGAGGCTATAAGCAATCCACGGGAGCTGTCCCTGCCCTGGTTCACTGGTTCGTCCGGGGAGCTGGGGTAAACGGCACCCACCTGACGTTTACGCGTCAGAGGATTTCTCGGGCAACCGACCCATGGTGGTTCCGCTACTTTATTTCTTCCGCACGCCATCTGGCGCGCGATCTTCTCGCTCACACGACCTCACGGTCGCGTCGCTGCGGTCGCGCGGTCGCCCTTGCGGCCCTTCAGGCCGAGGACTAGGTGTCCACCCGATGCCAAATCTCTCCAAAACCGAGTTGCGCAAGAAGCTTCGCGCACTACG
>SBHJ01000060.1 GCA_006226465.1 Alphaproteobacteria bacterium
AGCAGAAGCTGGATCATGTTCATGCGATTGCCTCGCCTTTCCCCATCAACACTTTGCTACCGGGCGTTCGGTTAACCTGTGGGCCTTTGCCCGCAAGCCAACCGCCGCGTCCGTCATTCGGCTGGTTCGCCGACCTTTTCGTTCTTGTCCTTCTTCGCCAGCAGCGATTTCAGGTCGAATCCGCCAAGAAGCGATTTCTTGGCCGGCTCGTCCGTGCTGAAATCTTCCTCGCTCGCGCCCATCACCCGCTCTGCGATCTGCTTGATCACGGCGCTGGCCTTGCTCGAACGATTGGCTTCGACAAATGTCTGACCCATCTTGGCGGCATTGGCGGCTGCCTTGATGTCGAACGGGATCGAGAAATCGATCTTGCGTTCGATCGAGGCTTCGAAATCGGCCTTGCTGATTTCAGCCACCGACGGCTGCACCTTGTTGGCGATGACCATGATATGCGCATGCGCGGCATTGGTCTTGAGCCAGGACATGATGCGGATCGTGTCGCGTGCCGAAGCGAGCGTCATTTCCGCGGCCAGCAAAACCAGGTTCACGTCTGCCAGCACATGCGGGAAGTTGATCAGCATATTGCGCGGCAGATCGACCACGGTCATCTCGAACGCTTGGCGGAATTCCTCCTCCAGCTGAACGAAGGCAGCGCCATCGGTCATCAGCGGCGAGTTGATCGGCGCCTCTGCCGAGAGGATCGACAGGTTGTCATTGGCGCGGATCATGGCGCGTTCGATGAACAGCCCGTCGATGCGGCTGGGATTATCGATCGCGTCGGTCAGGCCGCGACCCGGCTCGAGGTCGAGTGCCAGCGCGCCGGTCCCGAAGTGGACATCGAGATCGAGCAGCGCGGTTGGCGACTTGTGGTCTGTGCTGAACAGCCACGAGAGCGAGGTTGCAAGCGTGGATGCACCCACACCGCCGCGCGTTCCAACGATCGCCGTCGAAATATGCCGTTTGGCGGCTTCGCCGTCGGCATTGCGGGGCGAACTGAACACAGTCTGTGCCGCAGCAACTGCATCGCGCAGGGCCCCGGCCGAAAGCGGCTTGAGCAGATAGTCGTGAATGCCGCTGGCGAGCAAGTCGCGGTATAGGCGCACATCGTTGACTTGGCCGATGGCGATGACCACCGTGCCCGGTTCGCACACTTCAGCCAGTGCGTTGATGTCGTTCAGCGGGTCTCCGCTTTCTGACAGGTCAACCAAAAGGATGCTGGGGCTGGCGCTGACGCTGAGCGACTGGATCGCATTGCGCAGGCCACCCTTGTTGCATTTCTCCGGCTGCCAGCCGAGTTCGATGACGACCGGGCGCAGCACGTCGAGCGCGGCATCGTCGCAGATATATGCGGCGAAGGGATCGCGATTGCCGGGCATGCCGGATTTCCAGGGCGCGTTCATGCTTACTTACCTCCGGTCGAGTTGCTCTTGAGGCCTTCCGATCCGGTCGGCTTTGCCTCGCGGTATGTATCGATGGCCTTGGTCGAGCTCATGATCACGGTCTCACCATTACCCTTTTGGCCTTCGATGAGGTCCTGCGGATTGGCGACCATCGCAGCGAGATTGCTGTTCGTGGCGCAGCCGTATCCGGGGTGCGTACCGTTGTTGTAATTCATATCGGACTTGGCTGACCAATCGGGGCAGCCGGGGACCGACGCGGTCGAACGCGTCAGCACCACGCGGGCAAAGCCGGGCTGGACAAAGCCCGATGTAACCGGTGCGCCATCTTCAACCAGGATGCCGTGACGGCCGGCTAGCTTGTTCACCGCGTCGCGGGTCGCTTCGCTGGCCATCGGGTCCTCGATCGACACGCGATCGCCAAAGCCGAGTTCCATGGTCTCGAACCAGGCCGAAAGTCGCTGTTGCTCCGAGATATCTAGGCCGCCCTGGCCGCTGCGCACATCGAACGTGTAGTTCGTGCGCTCGACCACGGCCTGTTTCGTGCTGTAGAGGCTACGATTGGTCGGCATGCCGCCGCAGCCACTCAGCACCAGGCCGAGCGAGAGGGCGAGGGCGATCGCGGGCGCCTTGGCCAGCTTGCTGTTGTTTGCAATGAGCATCGTTCTCACCTTTCTCGATTAAAAGCTGAAGCCAGGTTTGGCGGCTTCGGCACGGCGATCCTTCTTCCGCTTCGAACCATCGGCCTGGCGGGTTGACCCGGATGGGCTCGAGGGGACGATAGCGGCTGGATCGACCTGGCTGACGGCGGGCGGCGGAGCGTCCTTGTCAACTGCAGTTGGTACCGGGCGCGAACCGCCGCTGACACCATCGTTCTCGCGGAAAGCCAGCAATTGCTGGAGTTCGTTGGAAGCCTGGAAGCCATCGGTCGGCAGCTTGATGTCGTTGGCATTGACCGGCTTCACCAGATACGGTGTGACCACGATCACCAATTCGGTTTCGCCCTTGCGGAACGAGCGCGAGCGGAACAGATTGCCCAGGATTGGCACGTCGCCCACACCCGGAGCCTTGTCGATCGTGTTCTGGGCGTTGTTGCTCATCAAACCGGCGATCATGAAGCTTTGGCCAGAACCAAGCTCGACAGTGGTTTCGGCACGCCGAACCGTCAGCGCCGGGATCTGGAAGCCATTGATGGTGACCGCACCCTGGCTTGAAAGCTCGGATACTTCGGGCCGCACGCGGATCGAGATCCGGCCATTGGCCAGAACCGTAGGCGTATAAGCCAGGCTGACGCCGAATTTCTTGTATTCGATCGAAGTCGAACCCAAGCCCTGGCTGGTCGGTATCGGAAATTCGCCGCCGGCCAGGAAGTCGGCAGTTTCGCCCGAAAGCGCGGTCAGGTTCGGTTGCGATAGCGTCGTCACCAAACCATTGCGCTCGGCAAGGTCCAGCGCACCGAGCAGGTCAAGCCCAAGGAACTTGGTTGCCCAGCCCAGCGACGAACCGCCGGTTATCGGGTTCACCGAAGTGGCAGGCACTTCGACAAACTGCCCCGGCTTGTTGATATCGGGAATTATAACGGTCGTTTCGTTACCAACGCCAGCTGCGCTGCCTGGGCGGAAGTTGTTGAACCAACCCTCCCGACCGGTCCCGATACCAAACTTGAAACCGCTCGAACCGTCGATCGTGGTCAGGTTGTTGCCAATGGCGCGAACTAGCGAACGGCTAACTTCGGCAAAGCGCACCTGCAGGTTGACCTGCAGCGGCGTCGCCATCTTGAGGCGGCTGATCACATTGGTGCTGTCACCCACGAAGGCAGAGACCAGGCGTTCAGCCTCGGCTGCATCTTCGGGGGCCGCGACCGTACCGGTCAGCAGTACGGTGTTGGTGCCCATGGTAGCAACCGAAACCTTGGCTTCGGGCATGGCCAGTGCCAGCATCTGGTCGATGCTGTCGATGTTGGAACCTACACGGACATTGGCCGACCAGATCACATCGCCAGCGGCATTGCTTGCGTAGATCGTCGTTTCCCCGCCCGATTTGCCGAACACATAGAGCTGGCGCTGCGACTTGACCTGCACATCGGCGATCGCATCGTTGGCGACGAAGACATCGGCCATCGAACCGGGCACGGTGACAAGTTCACCGCGTCCGATCGAGATGACGATGGTCTGCGCCGGTGCGCGCACCGACTGGGCGGTGGCAGTGCTCAGCGGCATGCTGGCGAGCGGCGCAATGGCCAGGCTGGCAAGCAGCAATTTGGCGGTCAGGCGGCGTTTCATTATCTTGCCCCTCGGTTTGATCCCGGTTGCCACGAAGGCGTCCATGCGAATTGGGTTGCTGGTCATCTTCGTGCTCCTCAGTTGATCAGCATTGCACCGGCAACCGGAACGGTCTGGCCCGCTTCGGAAACGCCGCGCGACTGCTGGCTGAGGAAACGCGAGGCTCCGGAGCCGACCGGAACTTCGGTCGTCTGCTTGCCGCGCGTCACACGGACGGATGGGCCGCGATAGACCGGCGTACCGTTGACCTGGGCCGATACGCCCATGGCTGGCGGATCGCGGCGAGTCTGACCCGAGTTCATCGCGGGCATCGAGGCGCGCTGGAAACGCGATACGTCGGCACCGGTGCTATAAGTCGAACCCTTGTCGATCGGACGGCTCATCGCGGCGCGGATCAGCTTTTCTTCTTCTTCCGGCGTGGCGTTTTCGGGGATCACGACATCACCCGAAGCTATGGCACGTTCCAGTTCGACTTCGTTGTCGGCGATCGAACGCAGCGCCAGGCTGATCGTGCCGATGGTCTGCGCAACTGCAACCTTCTCGGCAATCTTTGGCGTCACTTCGAGCGTCACCGTGCGGAATGCGCGGACAACGGTCTTACCCTTGTCGTTCACAGTCTGCTCGGTCGATTGGTCGGTTGCGAGGACGCGAAGGTTGCGAAGTACGGTTTCTGCAGCGCGCAGCGACTGGCCTTCGTCGCTCTTGACCGTCTGGGTCAGAACGAGGTCGACTCGGTCACCGGGAAAAACAAAGCCGGCAACGCCAGTCTTGGCCGAAACCGGAACGGTGACCGCGCGCATGCCCGGGCCAAGCGCTGCGGCAAGGAAGCCGCGGTCGCCTGGAGCGACAAGCGAACCCTGGGTGACAGGCTCGCCGGCCGTCACGGCATGGCGAACCACAGTCCCGATCAGCTTGCTGATATCGGATTCACCGTCGATGAAATAGGCATCCTGCACCAGCTCTTCCGGCCATTGCTGGAAACCGATCGCGTCGGCAGTGATGATCGTGCCGGGAGGCAGAGCCCGATTCGCCACAAGCACCTTGGGGCCCTTGGGAACCGGGGCCGCCTCAGCCTGCGGTGACGATGCACCGGCAAAAATGCTCCTGGCTGCCAATGCCGTACCGATCGCGATGATCAGCGCGCCAAGCAGCAAAACCAGCTTTTTCCTATCCATGGCTATTCAGCCCCCTCGTGTCGGCCCAGATGATTTGGGCGGGTATGGTTTAAGTCCCTAATTCCGAACTGGTTAAAATCAGGTTCATCCCAGTCCGGCTGCCGCAGATGCTTCCGGCAGCAAGTGGGTGCCCAGCACCCACAGCCCGCCAAAGGCGATTGCGACCCCGTAAGGAATGGCGATACGATCGCGTTGCCGGCGCATGATGTGCCAGGCACCCACGACTATGGTGAGCAATCCGCCCACCAGGGCCATCACGATCAAGAGTTGAACGAACAGCATCGGCGGAATCCACAGCGCCAGTGCGGTAAGCAGTTTCACGTCGCCTCCGCCCATCATCTTCAATGCAAAGAGAGCAGCGAGAACGACAAAGGCGATGAAGGCAACGCCGAGCTGCAGAGCGACACCGGGCCACAGCGTAAGGCCGCTGGCCCACCAGAATGCAGGTGCTGCCAGCACAATGCCCAGGTTCAGCCAGTTATCGATCTGCCGCCGACGAATGTCGGTGAAGGCGGCAACCAGCAGCGCGATTGCCAAGCCCAGAAGCAGTCCGTAGTGGAGATAATCACTTAGCATTTGGCCCCCAAAGGTTCCCCTTTGAAAGTCGGTGCTACAGACTATCACTTACCAAAAAGTAACCAGAGTCAGAGGGACGACATTAGCGATATGAGCAAAGCCGCAGCTTACCATATCGAGATGGACCGGCGCGCGATCCCGCAAGACGCTCGCGAGACCCGTTGGACGGCAGCAGATGGATGGGCAATCCGGCGCATCGATTGGCCTGGATCCCCAAGCTCCGGAACGCTGCGCGGATCGATCCTGTTCTTCCCGGGGCGGGGCGATTTCTACGAGAAATACCTCGAAACACTGGAACAATGGCATCGCTCCGGCTGGCGGGTGACGGCGGCCGATTGGCGTGGACAAGCCGGTTCGGGACGATTGGGCCATGATGCGGTCACGGGCCACGTGCGTGACTTTTCCGACTGGGTGAGTGATCTTGCCAGCTTCTGGACCGAATGGAAGGCGCAGACCCCTGGACCGCATATTCTTGCCGCACATTCAATGGGCGGTCATCTAGTATTGCGCGCAGTGGTGGAAGGCCGGGTCAACCCCGACGCGATTGTTCTTTCGGCCCCCATGCTTGGCTTTGTGGGCTCTGTTCCCATTGCAATTGCACATGCCGTGGCGAAATGGATGTGCAAGCTCGGCGACCCGGCTCGTCCGGCCTGGAAGTGGAGCGAGAAGCCGGGGCAGGTGCCCGCTTCGCGCCAGGCTCTGCTGACCCATGACAATGCGCGTTACCAGGACGAACTGTGGTGGCGAGAGCATCGGCCCGAACTTGTAATGGGTCCGGGAAGCTGGGGTTGGGTCGAGCGGGCCTATGCCTCTATGAAGGCACTGTTCGTGCAGGGCGGATTGGAGGCAGTGACCATCCCGGCGATGATCGTCGCCACATCGAATGACAAGTTGGTTGGGATTACCGCGACAAAGGAAGCGGCGCGGCGCCTGCCCAATGCCGAACTATTGTGCTTCGGCAAGGAAGCTGATCACGAAATTTTGCGGGAAGAGGATTCAGTGCGCGACCGCGCCATGGCAGCGATCGACGCATTCCTGGACCAGGCGGTGCCCACCGCGTGATCGATCGTTTCGACATTGCCATTGTCGGTGCGGGGATCGCCGGGGCCAGCATTGCGGCCGAATTGGGTGCGCATGCCAGTGTCGTGATGCTCGAAGCGGAAGACACGCCTGGATACCATTCGACCGGGCGTTCCGCCGCCTTTTGGGAGGAATGCTATGGTGGGCCGCAGATTGTACCGTTGACGCTCGCTTCGGGCGAATTCTTGCGCGAGCAAGGCTTTTTGAAGCAGCGCGGCGCGCTTTATCTGGCACGTGTACAGGACGAGGCAATGGTAGCCGGATTTATTGCGCGGTTTGCAGGATCGGGAGCAGGGTTTGAGCGAATCGGAAGATCTCAGCTCGAATCGGTTGTTCCCGGATTGAAGCCGGAGTGGGATCGCGCGATCTGGGAACCGGGATGCGCCGACATCGATGTCGCAGCGCTGCATGCACATTATCTTGCGCAGGCGAAAAAACTCGGTGTCGAATTGATGTGCCGCGCGCGCGTCACCGATATTGCGCACCGCGATGGCTGGCAGATTGTCCTGGCAGACGACCGTGAAGTGCAAGCGACAAAACTGGTCAACGCCGCTGGCGCCTGGGCCGACGAGATCGCGAAGCTGGCCGGGGTCAATCCCAAAGGCATCCAGCCTTATCGCCGCACGGTGGCGCAGCTGCGGGTCGACCCCCCGCCACCAGATGATATGCCGCTGTGCCTCGATATTTCCGAAAGCTTTTACTTCAAGCCGGAGAGCGGCCGGTTGTGGCTCAGTCCGCATGACGAAACCCCGAGCCAGCCAGTCGATGCTGCGCCAGAGGAACTGGATGTCGCCATCGCGATCGACCGGTTGCAACAGGTCACCGATTGGGATGTGCAGGCTGTGGAGCGCAAGTGGGCGGGACTGCGGAGCTTCGCGCCCGACCGCTTGCCCGTCTATGGTTTTGATCCGGACCAATCAGACTTCTTCTGGTGTGCGGGGCAGGGCGGATTCGGAATCCAGACCGCACCCGCCGGTGCGCGGCTGGCCGCACAATTGTTGCTGGGTCTTCCGCGAGACGCCATGACGGCAGCAATCGATGCCGACTGTTTCGCGCCATCCCGCTTCCCCTAGATTTTTGCAGCGCGTTGTTTAATGTGCTGATACGGAAAGACTAACCGGGAGACTTTCAATGGCGCATCGCTTCGAAATCCGTAAGAACAAGAAGGGCGAGTTCGTCGCCTATTTCATCTACAACTCGGAAACGATCTGGTGGACCGAAGGTTATAGCTCGAAAGCAAGCGCCAAGAATGCCATTGCGTCGGTCCTGAAAAACGGACCCAATGCTGACGTTGTAGAAAACTTCTGAATCTTGCAGTTGGCGGGGCAGGCCGGATCAGGCCTGGTCCGCTGCGCTCCGCGCGACTGCTTCGGCTTCTGCGCTGGCCAAGAGGTCGACCCGTTCGTTTTCGGGATGGCCGTTATGCCCCCGTACCCAATGCCAGGTCACTTGGTGGCGCGATGCGACTTCGATCAGTTCGCGCCACAAGTCCTCATTGAGCACCGGTTTCTTTGCGGCCGTCTTCCACCCGCGCGCTTGCCAGCCTTCGATCCAACGGGTCATTCCCTCGACAACATATTTGCTGTCGGAGTAGAGATCGACCGTGCAGGGTTCGATCAAGGCTGCCAAAGCCTTGATTGCCGCGGTCATTTCCATCCGGTTGTTGGTGGTTGTCGCCTCGCTACCCGAAAGTTCCTTCTCGTGCTGGCCCATGCGCAGCAGTGCGCCCCAACCGCCAGGGCCAGGGTTGCCCTTGCAGGCGCCGTCGGTGAAGACTTCGACCTTCTTCATCTGGCGCAGCGTTCCGATCATGATCTGTTTGAGAAGGCCTGGTCGGCAGCGTCGGTATAGAATTGGAGACGCCGGACGAA
>SBHJ01000110.1 GCA_006226465.1 Alphaproteobacteria bacterium
CCCATCGAGGCCGGGTTGATCTTTGGCATCAACAAGCGTCGCCGAACCGAAGGCGGCTTTCCCGGTGCCGAACGGATCAATCGCGAGATTTCTCAGGGCACGGCGCGCAAATGGGTCGGGCTCAAGCTCGATGGCCGCCTGCCCGCGCGCGAAGGAGCCGAAGTCTATTCGGGCGATGCAAGAGTGGGCGCAGTCACATCGGGCGGTTTCTCGCCGACGCTCGGCCAGCCCATTGCCATGGCCTATGTCGATGCTTCGCATGCTGCCCATGGTACTGCGCTCGAAATCGAGGTGCGGGGAAAACGCCTCGCCGCCACTGTCACACCCACACCTTTTGTGCCTCACCGCTATTATCGAGGGAGTTGAGCAATGCCGCGTTATTTCACCGATGAACACGAATGGGTCGATGTCGAAGGCAGCACCGCCACGGTCGGGATCACCGACTATGCGCAAGGCCAGCTGGGCGATATCGTCTTTGTCGAACTGCCATCCGTCGGCAAGCAGCTTGAGAAGGGCGATGACGCTGCCGTGGTCGAAAGCGTCAAGGCGGCAAGTGACGTCTATGCGCCGATCAGCGGAAAGGTTCTGGAATCCAATGAGGATCTCGAAGAGGATCCTGCCCTCGTCAACACCGATCCGGAAGACGGCGGCTGGTTCTTCCGGATGACCGTGAGCGACGAGAGCGAGCTCGAAGGACTGATGGACGAGGCGGCCTACAAGGCCTTTGCAGATTCGCTTTGATGCCATCCCGGCGGACGCCGGGACTTCAGGCCATATGGCCTGACTAAAATGCACAAGATTCCAGCCCTCGCTGGAATGACGAAGGTTGGAATTGATGCGTTACCTACCCCTTACTCAGAATGATCGCAGCGAAATGCTTGCCAAGGTCGGTGCTGCTACTATCGACGATCTGTTCGTCGATGTGCCCGCCGAGGCTCGGCTCGATGGCCCGATCCACAGCCTGCCTATGCACATGAGCGAGATGGCGGTCGAGGCGCATATGCGCGCGCGATCGAAGAAGAACCTCGCGGCGGCGGATGCGCCGTTCTTTCTGGGCGCAGGGGCCTATCGCCACCATATCCCGGCTTCCGTCGATCACATCATCCAGCGCGGCGAATTCCTCACTGCCTACACGCCCTACCAGCCCGAGATTGCGCAGGGCACGCTGCAGATGCTGTTCGAATTCCAGAGCCAGGTTGCTCGGCTCTATGGCTGTGCGGTTGCCAATGCCAGCATGTACGATGGCTCGACCGCCTGCTGGGAAGCGGTGGCCATGGCGACCCGCGTCACCCGCCGCAATCGCGCGGTGCTCTCTGGCGCACTCCACCCGCATTACACCGAAGTCGTCAAGACGATGGCCAAGTTTACCGGCGATACCATTGCCGACAGCCTGCCTTCCATCCAGCCTGCGCCCGACAATGCAGGCCTGATCGCGCGGATCGATGACGAGACCGCCTGCGTCGTGGTGCAATATCCCGATATCCTCGGCCGCATCGCTGACCTCGCCGAAATTGCCGAGGCCGCGCATGCCAAGGGCGCGCTGTTGATCGCGGTCAATACCGAACCGGTGGCGCTGGGAGCGATCAAGAGCCCCGGCGAACTGGGCGCGGATATCGTCGTGGGCGAAGGCCAGTCGATCGGCGTGGGCCTGCAATTTGGCGGGCCATACCTGGGCCTGTTTGCAGTGCGTGATCCCAAGCATGTGCGCCAGATGCCGGGCCGCCTTTGCGGTGAGACGCAGGACGCGGAGGGCAAGCGCGGTTTCGTGCTGACGCTTTCGACCCGCGAGCAGCATATCCGCCGCGAAAAGGCGACCAGTAACATCTGCACCAACTCTGGCCTCTGCGCGTTGGCCTTCAGCGTACACATGACCCTGCTGGGTGAGAAGGGGCTGCGTGCGCTGGCGGCAGAGAACCACCGCCTCGCCTGCTTGGCCGCAGACCGTCTGGCCAAGGTCCCGGGCGTAAGTGTGCTCAACCAGAGCTTCTTCAACGAATTCACCATCCGCCTTGGCCGCGACGCGCGGCAGTTGGTCCGTAACCTTGCCGAACAGGGCGTGCTCGCGGGCGTTTCGCTAGGTAGGCTTTATCCCGATCATCCCGAACTGGGCGATGCCTTGCTGGTCGCTGTAACCGAGACTTGCGATGAAGAGGATATCGAAGCCCTGGCCGCCGCACTTGAGGGAGAACTGGCATGAACGCCCCCAACAAGAGCGGCTGGAAGCCCGAGATGAACGCATCTGAAGACGGCATGCACCAGGGCCCCGCGACGGTCACCGGAAACCGCGCGCTGATGCTGGAGGAGCCGTTGCTGTTCGAGATCGGCCATGCCAACGAAACCGGGGTAGACCTGCCCGAGCCACAATTCGGGGCGAACCGCTTCGGCGGGTTCGAGCGGAACGCGGCGATCGGGCTTCCCGGCCTGTCAGAGCCCGAAACCATGCGTCATTACACCCGGCTCAGCCGCCAGAACTACGCCATCGACCTCGGCCTGTTCCCGCTCGGCTCTTGCACGATGAAGCACAATCCGCGCCTCAATGAAAAGGTCGCACGGATGCCCGGCTTCGCCGACGTCCACCCGCTCGCGCCGATCTCCACGGTGCAGGGCGCGCTGCAGGTGATCCACGAACTGGGCGAATGGCTCAAGGCGCTGACCGGCATGCCTGCGGTCGCGATGAGCCCCAAGGCTGGTGCGCATGGCGAATTGTGCGGTATCCTGGCGATACGTGCCGCGCTCGAAGCGCGCGGTGATGCGCGCGAAGTGGTGCTCTGCCCCGAATCTGCGCATGGCACCAACCCTGCGACCGCGGCCTTTGCGGGCTACCGGGTCGAGGACATCCCTGCGACCGCCGAAGGGCGCGTCGATGTCGCGGCGCTGAAGGCGCGGCTCGGCCCGGATGTCGCTGCGGTAATGATCACCAATCCCAACACCTGTGGGCTGTTCGAGCGCGATTTCAAGGTGATCGCAGATGCGGTCCATGCGGCTGGCGGTTTCGTCTATTGCGACGGGGCAAACTTCAACGCCATCGTCGGCAAAGTTCGTCCAGGCGACCTTGGCGTCGATGCCATGCATATCAACTTGCACAAGACCTTCTCCACCCCCCACGGCGGTGGCGGCCCGGGTTCGGGCCCGGTGGTCTTTTCCGAAGCCTTGGCCCCCTTTGCGCCGCTGCCAGTCGTGGTTGAAGATCGGGGCCAATATCGCATGATCGAGGAGGAAGACGCGGGCGAGAACCACTCCAGCACATTTGGCCGGATGACCGCCTTCCACGGCCAGATGGGCATGTTCACCCGCGCGCTGACATATATCCTCAGCCATGGCGCGGATGGGTTGAAGCAGGTGGCAGAAGACGCGGTGCTCAACGCCAATTACATCCTGCGCAGCCTCGACGACCTGCTCGACGCCCCGTTCGGTGCGAGCGGGCCGTGCATGCACGAGGCGCTGTTCGGAGATAGAGGTTTCGCCGAAGGCCTTTCGACGCTCGACCTGGCCAAGGCGATGATCGACGAAGGCTATCACCCGATGACCATGTATTTCCCATTGGTGGTGCATGGGGCGATGCTGATCGAACCGACCGAGACCGAGAGCAAGGCGGGGCTCGATCAGTTCATTGCCGCGCTGCGCGGCCTGGCGGAGCGCGCCAAGGCCGGTGACGAAAGCATGAAACAGGCACCATTCTATGCGCCGCGCCGCAGGCTCGACGAAACGCTCGCGGCGCGCAAGCCGGTGCTGGCATGGGCCGAAGACGAGGAATAGCGGGCAGAATCCCTCAAAACCTGCGTTTTATCTACGGCAAGGGGGGTGCCTGCCCCTTGGCAAAGCGACTACTTCATGTGACAAAACGGACGGGGAAAGCGCGATACTTTCCCCGTTGAGCCAATGTGCACCGATTGAGGGCTGGCCGTGGCGAACGGTCAGGCATGAGGAGAGGCATGGTTGGAGTGAGGGGCCTAATTTCATCAAGCCTGGATGGGGCGAGGGGAACGCTGCGCTTTTCCGCCACTCACCTTGCTGCGATCTTCGTTTTCCTGGTCACTGCCGGATTGGCTTTCGCCTTGGGTGGGATTGGTCCAAGCGATGCAAGCGCCCAGGCGCAGGGCGCGCGCTACGAAGGCGTCGCCACCTGCGCCGGTTCGACCTGCCATGGGCGTGCGGAAGGCAATGGCGCAGTGGTCCGGCAAGACGAGATCGCGACCTGGCAGGAGCCGAGCTCGGCTAGCGGGGCGCATAGCCGGGCCTATGCCGTGCTCGCAGGCGCGCGTGGAAAGCAGATCGCACAGACGCTGGGACTGGGCGCGGCAACATCGGCGCCTGCCTGCCTTGGCTGCCACGCTACTTTCGCCCCACAGGACCAGCGTGGTGCGCGGTTCCACGTTTCGGACGGTGTCGGCTGCGAGAGCTGTCATGGCCCATCGGGCGGATGGCTGGCTTTGCATTATGCCAAGCCCGCAACCCATGCCTCGAACATTGCCAATGGGCTGACGCCGCTCGAGCACCCACAGGCGCGCGCGCGTGTTTGCCTCGACTGCCATTATGGCAGCACCAAGACCGGGCAATTCGTGACCCATTCGATGATGGCGGCCGGTCATCCCCGGATCAGCTTCGAGCTCGACCTGTTTTCGGCGCTGCAACAGCATCATGACGAGGATGCCGATTATAGCGACCGCAAGCCGCGCACCGACAGCGTGCGGCTGTGGGCGGTGGGCCAGGCCGAGGGAGTGCGTCGCGCGACCGATATGTTTGCCCGGCCCGATTACGCCCAGCGCGGGCTGTTCCCTGAATTCTACTTCTTCGATTGCCACAGCTGCCACCGCTCGATCACCGATGGGCCTGCCCGCAAGCTGACGTTCGAGGCCAATCCGGAACGTCCGATCCCTTTCGGCAATCCGCCCTTCAATGACGAAAACATCATCATGCTCTCCGCCGTGGCGCGAGTACTGGCCCCTGCCGAAGCTGGTGGGTTCCTCGACGCGAGCCGCAACTTTCACCGCGCCATGGGTGATGGCCGTGCAGCAAGCCAGGAAGCGGCGCTGGCACTGCGTGGCAAGGCGATGAGCCTGTCAGACGCGTTGGCGGAGCGCGCATCTACTGGGGATGACACCTTCACCGTAATCGCAACGATTGCAGGTGAGGCAACCCGCACACGCTTCACCGACTATGCCGGATCGGTCCAGGCGGTGATGGCGGTCGATACGCTGCTCAATGCCCTGGTGCGCGAAGGGCGCGTTACCGTGGGTGCGGCAGCTGGCATTCGTACCAGTATCAACCGCGCCTATGCTGCAGTGGCGACACCGAACTCCTATAGTCCTGGTGATTTCCGCAGCGCGCTGGGCCAGGCAGCCGGCGCGATCGGAGCGCTGCGCTGATGCGGGTTGGAGTGGGGACTTCGCTGGTCACGGCACTTTCGCTTGTCCTAGCCTCGTGTGGAGGCGGGGGCAGTTCACCACCGCCGACCGGGGGCACACCGGGGCCAACGCCTACGCCGCCATCGGCTGGCAGGTTGTTCGCCGATCCCGCCGCGGAATCGCTCAGTATTGCCGATGTCCAACGGATCATCGCGCAGGCCGTTGGCGAGGCTCAGCGGCGCGGCTTGCCGGGCACAATTGCGGTGGTCGATCGCGTGGGCAATGTGCTGGGCGTTTTCAGGATGAACGGCAGTCCTGCCTTGACCGAGGTCAGTCGCCGCCAAATAGGCGGCATAGCCTCAGGCGCCGACCTGGTCGGCCTGCAAGGTGCCATGGTGCCGACCACCACCGCTGCCATCGCCAAGGCAATCACCGGGGCCTATCTTTCAAGCGGGGGCAATGCCTTTTCCAGCCGCACCGCCAGCCAGATCGTGCAGCAGCATTTTCCGCCCGCACCGACCACGGTGGGGTTGGAAAGCGGGCCGCTGTTCGGGGTGCAGTTCAGCCAGTTGCCCTGTTCTGACCTTTCTGCCCGCTTCACAGGCGGCGTTGGACCGGGGGCCTTGATCGGCCCCAAGCGTTCGCCATTGGGTCTGAGCGCCGATCCGGGCGGTTTCCCGATCTACAAGAATGGCGTGGTTGTTGGCGGCATCGGCGTGGCCGGTGACGGCGATTACGGCTTCGATCCCAATATCCTCGACGTAGATAACGACAATGAGGAGGCGGCGGCACTTGCGGGGATTCAGGGCTATGCCCCGCCGGTGGAGATCACCGCGACCCAGATCAGTGTCGATGGTACATCGCTGCGCTTTACCGACATGACGGTGAACGATCTTGGCCCGCTCCAGACCAGTTTCGGCGCGGTCAATGGCCCGGCGGGCGGTCTGGTGGCGGTTACCGGATATAGCGACGGGACGATCCGCGCGGGTGCAGTCTATGGCAGCGAAGCTTCCGGCGTGCGGCGCGCCAGCGCAGCCGAATTCAACAATCCCGATGCCTATATCCTGACCGATGGCAGCGGTGCGCCGCGTTTTCCGGTCCGTGCCGGGACCGATGGCGCGACTATCGCCCAGCCGCTTTCGCAGGCAGAGGTACGCGCCATTTTGGAAGAGGCGTTCAAGGTGTTGAGCCGCGCGCGGGCGCAGATCCGCCGTCCACTCGACAGCCGAATGCAGGCGACCGTGAGCATGGTCGATACCTATGGCCAGGTGCTCGGTATCGTACGGTCACCCGATGGACCAGTGTTCGGCACAGATGTGAGCTTGCAGAAGGCGCGCACGGCGACATTCTTTTCGAATCCCATCGCCGGATCGAACCTGCTTGCAGTGCCGTCACCGGTTTCCGATTACGTCCAGCGTGTCCGGACATTCCTAAATAATCCCAACGCTTTGACCGGAACACATGCCTTTGCAGACCGGTCGGGCGGGAACCTGTCGCGGCCCTATTTCCCCGATGGCGAGGCGGCGCGTTCGCCCGGGCCGCTTTCCGTCTTGCAGAGTTCGCGTTTCAGCCCGTTCGCGGTTGGGCTGCAGGGCGACTTGGTCATCAACAACATCGTGGCGCACCTCAACTTCGTCGCCGGTGCCGGCGCCGATCCTGCGCCAGGTTGCACCCAATTGCCCAATTCGCCCGCCGGATCGCCGCGGATCGCCAATGGCATCCAGATTTTCCCTGGATCGGTCCCGATCTATCGCGGCAATGTGCTGGTCGGCGGAATTGGCGTTTCGGGCGATGGGATCGACCAGGACGACATGGTCAGCTTCCTTGGCCTCCACAATGGTGGGCTGCGGGTAGGCGGCATCGGTAATGCGCCGATGGCGATCCGGGCGGATAATATCGTGGTCGATCTGGGCGATGCGCAGGTGCGATTGCGTTATGTCAGTTGCCCCTTTGCGCCATTCCTTGACGATCCGGCGCAGAATGTTTGCGCGGGGTTATAAGGGATGGCTCTGTCGTTCTTCCTTCCCCTTGCGCTGTTGCAGGCGAGTGCCGCAGAGGAACCTGAAATTACCGCGCCGGCAGAGCAGGCCGAAGCCCCGAACGATTGGGTCGAGCAGTCGACCGATCCCGACGCCTTTCCGCCGGTCGATCCCGAAATCATCGAAGGGCGCCGTCGCCCCGACTACACCGGACCGTTGCCCGATCGGATCGACCAGACCAATGTGGGCGCGGTGCGCGCGCCTCCGCCCGAAGCCTTTCCCACCGATCAGGTGCCGATCCCCGATCGTTGGCGGCTGATCCAGACGCTGGGCCTGGTCAAGGAACGCTGGTTCGATCCCTACAACCAGAATACCTACAAGGGCGACAGGCCGATCAACCCGGCCAAGGTGCCTTGGCTGCCGATCAAGGGGGACGACTGGTTCTTCATTGCCAATGCAGTGAGCGACAGTGTGGCGGAATTCCGCACATTCCCGATACCTGTTGGCGTGCAGACCACTGAAGACCCGAATCGTATTGATGTATTCGGTAATGATTTCAGCACAGTGTTGTCACAGACCTTTATTGCGGGCGTGGCGCTGGTCAAGGGCAGCACGGCGTTCAAGCCGCCCGAGATCGAATATCGCGCTACGCTGGCGTTCAACATCAACCACGTCGATGTGCCCGAACGGCGCGTGCTGTTCGTCGAGCCTTCGAGGCCGAGCCACCGCACCGACCATTTCCTGGGCGTGCAGGAGCTTTTCATCGATTATCACTTTCGCAATGTGTCGGATCGCTATGATTTCGACAGCGTTCGCGTGGGCATCCAGCCGTTCCAGGCCGATTTTCGCGGCTTCCTTTTCCAGGATCAGCAGCTCGGCATCCGCTTCTTCGGCAATCGCGACAATAACCGGGTGCAGTATAATTTCGGCGGCTTCTGGCGGTTGGAGAAAGATACCAACAGCGGGCTCAATGCGATCACGCAGCGCCCGCGGGATGATCTGGTGTTCTACGCCAATCTCTATCGGCAGGACTT
>SBHJ01000310.1 GCA_006226465.1 Alphaproteobacteria bacterium
CCGCTGGACCGGTTCTTCCGCCCCGGTGTGAAGCTCGATTTCTCACACCTGCCGCATGGTCATGTGGTGAGCGCCGCAGAAGTTGAGCAGGCGTTCGAGCGGATTGGTTACGATCTCCAGCCACTTGATATCGTTCTGATCCAGTCAGGTGCGGTCTATGGCACCGAGAATTTCACCGACCAGGGCGTGGGACTGGGCGCGGAGGCGACCCTGTGGCTGACCGAGCGCGGGGTCGAAGTGGTCGGCACCGATGCCTGGAGCTGGGACGCGCCCTTCAGCCATACCGCGCGCCGCTGGGCCGAAAGCCGCGATCCTGCGATTATCTGGGAGGGACACAAGGCCGGGCGCATCCGCCCCTATTACCAGATCGAGAAGCTGACCAATCTCGCTGCTTTGCCCAGCCATGGTTTCATGTTCAGCTGCTTCCCGGTGAAGATCGAACGCGCCAGCGCCGGCTGGATCAGGGCGGTGGCGCTGGTGGAGGAGTAATCGTGGAGGAACACGAGTTTTTTCAACTTGAACGACAAGGGCCGGTGACTTCTGTTTCGATCAATCGCCCTGATAAGCGAAATGCTCTTACGCCAGAGATGCTTCTGTCCTTGAGGCGGATTGCCGAAAGTTTTCGTGTCGATAAAGAAACGCGGGCGGTCATATTCCGCAGTGATTGTCCCGATTTCAGCGTTGGTGCGGATATCTCCCGAATGGATGGCGAAACTCCAACGGTGGAACTTCTTCGACGCACCGCAGAAAATGGCGCTCTGTTGATGCGCGCCCTGCGCGAAATCCACCAACCGACGCTTTGTATTGTACGTGGTGTCGCAACAGGCGGCGGTGCCTGCATACCCTCTGCATGCGACTTTCGGTATGGAACCCCGGATGCTCGGATCGGCTACGGCGAGGTCAAACTAGGGATAAATTTGATGTGGCATGCACTGCCACTGACAATCCAGGCTGTCGGTCTTTCACGCGCAAAACAGATGGTGATGACAGGCGATTTGTTCGACGCCGAAACCATGTGCAATTGGGGCTTTCTTGACGAGATCATTGATGCTGGAAGTGTAGATGAACACGTAATGGCGCTTGCACAGAAATATGCTGCACTGCCCCCAATCGCCGTCCAGATGATCAAGCGCAGCGCCAATGCATATGCCGGAGCGCTGGATCAAGCGGTGATGCATGCCGATGCCGATCAATGGCTACTCGCTACCCGCACGGAGGATTTCTGCGAGGGGCTTGCCGCATTCCGAGATAAAAGACCGCCTGGATACAAAGGCAACTGACTGCAGGGCTACTCCAGCTCCAAGATTACCGCATCGACCGCGAGGCTGTCACCCTCGACGGCATTGATCTTTGACACCACCGTCTGCTTTTCGGCCCGCAGGATGTTTTCCATCTTCATCGCTTCGACCGTGGCGAGCGGCTGGCCCGGCTGGACTTCCTCGCCTTCGGTCACGTGCAGCTTAACCAGAAGGCCGGGCATTGGGCATATCAGCATCTTGGAAAGATCGGGCGGCTCCTTCTCGATCATATGCTGTGCCAGATGCGCGATCCGAGCGGGCAGGACGCGCAGCTGGTGGGTAGCTCCACGGGTGGTCACGGCGTAGCCGCTTCGGGTCTTGGCAAGCTGCAATGTCAGCGCTTCATCACCAAGTTCGACATCGACCATCCGGTCCCCCGGCGTGTAGTCAAAGCTGACCTCGACCGGCTGGCCATCGACCATGATCGAGTCCTCCTCAAGCAACACGGCATATTCGGTGTCCCCGATCTTCACCGCCCATTCGCCGTTCGGATAGAGTCCGCCGTCGAGCTGCTGGTCGATCCTTTGGGCACGGTCGGCATCTGCGGTGGCAATCACGCCCCCAATCGCCGCCAGTCCGCGCAGCAATTGGGGCGACGCCGCTGCACCTGCAAATCCGTCAGGATATTCTTCGGCGATGAATCCGGTGGTGAGTTCGCCAGCGCGAAAGCGCGGATGCTGCATGATCGCGCTGAGGAAATCGACATTGTGGCCCAGCCCCTCGATCCGGAAAGCATCGAGCGCCTGGATCTGCAGATCGGCCGCTTCGTCGCGCGTTTCGCCCCAGGTGATCAGCTTGGCGATCATCGGGTCGTAGAACATCGAGACTTCGCCGCCTTCGAACACGCCATCGTCCACGCGAATGCCATCGACCCCGCGCCGGCCATTCTCAGCACCGTCATCGGCCCAGGGCTCGACCGGGGGCTGGTAACGCACCAGGCGCCCAGTGGACGGCAGGAAGCCGCGATAGGGGTCTTCCGCATAAACGCGGTTTTCGATCGCCCAACCACTGATGCCGATATCGTCCTGCGTCATGGCGAGCTTTTCTCCCGCCGCGACGCGGATCATCTGCTCGACCAGGTCAACGCCAGTGATGGCTTCGGTCACCGGGTGTTCTACCTGCAGGCGGGTGTTCATTTCGAGGAAGTAGAAGCTCTCTCCCGTCGTGTCCGCACCGCTGACGATCAGCTCCACGGTACCCGCCGAATGGTAATTCACCGCCTGCGCCAGCGCGACGCATTGCTCGCCCATGGCCTTGCGCATCTTGGGCGTAACGAAGGGTGACGGCGCTTCCTCCACCACCTTCTGGTGGCGACGCTGGATGCTGCATTCGCGCTCGTTCAGGTAGATCACGTTACCGTGCTTGTCGCCCAGCACCTGGATCTCGATGTGGCGCGGGTCGAGAATGAACTTCTCGATGAAGACGCGATCGTCGCCAAAGGAGTTGAGCCCTTCGCGCTTGGTCGCCTCAAACCCTTCGCGCACGTCCTTCTCGTTATAGGCAAGCCGCATCCCCTTGCCGCCGCCGCCCGCGCTGGCCTTCATCATCACCGGATAGCCGATCTCGTTGGAGATACGCACGGCGTGCTCGGTGTCGTCGATTTCGCCGACATAGCCCGGCACGACATTGACGCCCGCTTCCTTGGCCAGCTTCTTGGACTCGATCTTGTCGCCCATTGCCGCGATCGCGTTCACCGGCGGGCCGATGAAGGCCAAGCCTTCCTTCTCCAGCGCCTCGACAAAGCTGGCGCGTTCGGACAGGAAGCCATAGCCCGGATGCACCGCCTCTGCCCCGGTCTGCTTGCAGGCAGCGATGATCTTGTCCGCGATCAGATAGCTTTCGGCGGCAGGCGACGGGCCGATATGGACCGCCTCGTCGGCCATCTTCACGAAGGGCGCGCGCGCATCGGCATCGGAATAGACCGCCACGGTCTGGATACCCATGCGGCGGGCGGTCTTGATCACGCGGCAGGCGATTTCGCCACGGTTGGCAATGAGGATTTTCTTAAACATCAGCTCTCGCTTCTTGTGAATACCCAGAGCAACAAGGCACCGCCGAAAATCACTATCAGCAGCGATCCTGGGAAGAGTAGAAAATTCGCAAAGTTGTTTTTGCAGCTTGAATCGGCGGTGTCTGCGCAATCACCTAGCGCTGACCCGATGAGACCAAACAGAACGACAAGCGTCCCGATGCCGATGTAAGCAAAGCAGCCGATCTTCTTGCCAGTGCTTAGCATGGGTCGATCTTTGAAGCTCACTCCACCTCCTCCCCACTACCGTCACCCTGAACTTGTTTCAGGGTCCATCCAGCCACACGCACAGTTGGCGCTGGCGGAGAAATGGATGCTGAAACGAGTTCAGCACGACGGGTAGAAAGGTGGCCCATCAGATTTGGTCCAGCGCCTGCGCCAGATCGGCGATGATATCGTCGATATGCTCGATGCCGACCGAGAGACGGACCACGTCCGGTCCGGCGCCGGCGGCCTTCAGACCTTGCTCGTCGAGCTGGCTATGCGTGGTCGAAGCCGGGTGGATGATCAGGCTGCGCGTGTCGCCAATATTGGCGAGGTGGCTGAACAGCTTGACGTTTGAGACCAAGGCCTTGCCCGCGTCATACCCGCCCTTGAGCCCGAAGGTGAACACCGCCCCGCCCTTGCCGCTGAGGTACTTGTCTGCGAGCGGCTTGTACTTGTCGTCTGCCAGTCCGGCGTAGGAAACCCAATCAACCTTGGGATGCGCGCGCAGCCATTCGGCCACGGCCAGGGCATTGCTGCAATGCCGCTCCATCCGCAGGGCCAGCGTTTCCATGCCCGTCAGCGCCAACCAGGCGTTCATTGGCGCCATGGCCGGGCCAAGATCGCGCAGGCCCAGCACGCGGCAACCGATGATGAAGGCGATCGGCCCGACCGGCTCCAGCGCGTCGACCAGCACTGCCCCGTGATATGACCCGTTAGGCCGGGTGAGCGAAGGGTACTTGTCGCCTTGTGCCTTCCAGCCGAACTTTCCGCTATCGACGATAACGCCGCCAATCGAATTGCCATGGCCATTGAGGAATTTGGTGAGCGAGTGGACGACGATGTCGGCGCCATGCTCAAACGGGCGGCAAAGCGCGGGCGATGCCATGGTGTTGTCGACGATCAGCGGCACGCCGCCAGCATGGGCGACATCGGCAATCGCCGCGATATCGGAAACCACACCGCCCGGATTGGCCAGGCTTTCGATGAAGACGCAGCGCGTCTTGTCATCCATCGCCGCCGCGACATTGGCCGGATCGTCGGCATCGACAAAGCGCGTTTCCCAGCCGAATTTGCGGAAGGCCTCGTTCATCTGGTTGAGCGAGCCGCCATAGAGCTTCTTCGCCGCAACGATGTTGCAACCCGGCTCCATCAGCGTGTGGAACACGATCAGCTGTGCGGCGTGGCCCGAAGCCACCGCCAATGCGCCCACACCGCCTTCCAACGCGGCGATCTTCTTTTCCAGCACATCATTGGTGGGGTTCATGATGCGCGAATAGATGTTGCCGAATTCGGCCAGCGAGAACAAGTTCGCCGCATGCTCGGGGCTGTCAAAGACATAAGACGCCGTCTGGTAGATTGGCGTGATCCGCGCATTGGTGGTGGGATCAGGCTCGCACCCGGCATGGATGGTGAGCGTTTCGAGTCTTTGATTGGTCATGTCCTTGCCTCCATTACTTCGCCCACGGGTGGCATATTGTGGCCCAGCAGCGTCAGGATATCCGCCGCGCATTCGACCACGTTGGAGCCGGGGCCGTAGATACCTTGCACACCCTTGTCGCGCAGGTAGTCATAATCCTGCGGCGGAATCACCCCGCCCGCAGTGACCTTGATATCGGGCCGACCGGCCTCGCGCAGCAATTCGATAAGCTCGGGGATCAGCGTCTTGTGTCCGGCAGCTAGCGAGCTTGCGCCGACCACATCGACATTGTGCTGCAGCGCCATGGCGGCGGTTTCCTTGGGCGTTTGGAACAGCGGCCCGGCGATTACGTCAAAGCCCATGTCGGCAAAGGCGCTGGCGATCACATTGGCGCCGCGATCGTGACCGTCCTGCCCCATTTTAGCGACCATGACCTTGGGCTTGCGGCCCAGCCGACGCTCGACCGCCTGCACGCCTTCGACCACCTGCTGGTAGCGCGCGTCTTCCGCATAGGCCGCACTATAGACCCCCGAGACGGGCTTCGGTGTGGTGCCGTATCGTCCGAAGGCATCTTCCATCGCCTTTGAGATTTCACCCAAAGTCGCATCTTGGCGAGCGGCCTCAACCGCACGGGCGAGCAGGTTGATGTCACCCTTGCGCTCCATCTCTTCGAGCACCGATGGCGGCAGCGGGATTCCGCGCTCGTCGCGCCCATCGGACAGCGCCGCGCGATGCGCCACAGGATCGGCGGCGGCAGCCTCGGTCAAAGCCGCGAGTGCCGCCTGGCAGGCGTCTTCATCGCGCCCTTCGCGTACACGTTTGAGCCGTTCGATCTGCGCCTCGCGCACCGCGTGGTTGTCCACCTCGAGCGTATCAAGATGCTCTTCCTTGGCGAGGCGGTACTTGTTGACGCCGACGATCACGGTTTCGCCCTTGTCCACGCTCGCCTGCTTGGCGGCGGCTGCGGTTTCGATCGCGGCCTTGGGCGCGCCGGTGCCGACATAGGCGGTCATCCCGCCAGCCTGGTCCACTTCGGCGATCAGCTTCTCAGCCTCTTCGACCAGTGTCGAAGTCAGCGCCTCGATGTAATAGGAGCCACCGAGTGGATCGACGACATTGCAGATGCCGCTTTCTTCCTGCAGCACCAGTTGGGTGTTGCGCGCAATACGTGCCGAGAAATCGGTAGGTAACGCTATGGCCTCGTCTAGTGCGTTTGTGTGCAGACTTTGTGTGCCGCCCAGCGTCGCCGCCATCGCCTCCACCGTGGTGCGGATGACGTTGTTGTAGGGGTCCTGCTCCTGCAGGCTGACACCCGATGTCTGGCAGTGAGTGCGCAGCATCTTGCTACGCTCGCTCTTGGCGCCCAGCCCGTCCATCACGCGGTACCACAGCGTGCGCGCGGCGCGCAGCTTGGCGACCTCCATGAAGAAGTTCATCCCGATCCCGAAAAAGAAGCTCAGCCGCCCGGCAAAGGCGTCGATATCGAGCCCCGCGGCCATCGCGCGCTGCACATATTCCTTGCCATCGGCGATGGTGAAGGCAAGCTCCTGCACCGCGGTCGCCCCGGCCTCGTGCATGTGGTATCCGGAGATCGAAATAGAATTGAATTTCGGCATGTTACGCGAAGTATATGCGATAATGTCCGAAACGATCCGCATGCTGGATTCGGGCGGATAGATATAGGTGTTGCGGACCATGAACTCTTTGAGAATGTCGTTCTGGATCGTCCCGTCGAGCTTGTCCTGCGCCACGCCCTGACGCTCTGCCGCAACGATGAAGAAGGCCAGGACCGGGATCACCGCGCCGTTCATCGTCATGCTGACGCTCATCTGGTCAAGCGGGATTTGGTCGAACAGGATTTCCATGTCGCGCACGGTGTCGATCGCGACCCCTGCCTTGCCGACATCGCCGACAACGCGCGGGTGATCGCTGTCATAGCCGCGGTGGGTGGCCAGGTCGAAAGCGACCGACAGGCCCTTCTGTCCCGCAGCGAGGTTGCGACGATAGAAGGCGTTGCTCTCTTCGGCGGTCGAGAAGCCGGCATATTGCCGGATCGTCCACGGACGGCCCGCATACATGCTGGCCTTAACCCCGCGGGTGAACGGCGCGAAACCGGGAAGGCCGGGATCCTGGGCGTCCTCGCCAGTGTAGAGCGGCTTGATGTCGAACCCTTCCGGCGTGTGCCAGGTAAGGTCCTTGCCCTGCACTTCCTTGTCGGCGAGCGCCTTCCAGTCGTCGAATTCGGCCATCTTACTTGCCCTTGAATTCCGCCTTCCGCTTTTCGAGGAAGGCCATGCCTCCTTCCATCGCATCGGCCGTTGCGCCGGCCAAGCGCTGCCCTTCGGCTTCGGCGACGAACACCTGAGGCAGCGCACCGTCGAGTGCGGTGGCGATATTGCGCTTCATCGTGGCGTAGGCGACGGTTGGCCCGTTCGCGAGCCTCTCCGCCAGCGCGCGCGCTTCGGCCATCAGCGCATCGTCATCCACCGCCTTGTAGATCAGGCCCCATTCCTCGGCCTGTTCCGCCCCGATCTTCTCGCCCAGCATCATCATGCGCGTGGCACGGGCGCGGCCAATCGCGCGGCTCAGCAGCCAGGTCGATCCGCCATCGGGGATCAGCCCGATATTGACGAAGGCCTGGAGGAAATAAGCGCTCTTGCCCGCCAGCACGAAGTCACCCGCCAGGGCGAGCGAGCAGCCCACACCCGCCGCCGGGCCGTTGACCGCGCAGATCACCGGAACCGGCGCGCGCAGCACCTGGCTCACCGCCGGGTTATAATGGTTCTGCAGCGCCAGGTGGCTACCACCCTTGATCGCCCGTTCGCTCGCCTGACCGCGCGCCGCAAGGTCCGCGCCCGAGCAGAAGCCCTTGCCTGCGCCGGTAATCAGCACCGCGCGCGCATCGCCAAGGTCATAGAATGCCGCGCCGATCTCGTCTGCCATCGCAGGCGCCATCGCGTTGAGCCGATCGGGCCGGTTGAGCGTAATGGTCATCAAAGGCCCGTCGCGGGTGACCAGGATGGTTTCGTAATCTGACATCTCTTACTCCGTTTACGGATAGTTCAATTCGACCAGTGGGCGCCATCCTTCGGCGTTTCCATGATTTCGGTGAGCATGCCCTGCATGTCCTTGGGGTGGACGAAGAAA
>SBHJ01000279.1 GCA_006226465.1 Alphaproteobacteria bacterium
TACCACCAGCCATTTTTCTGGGCCTGCCAGACATGCACTAACTCATGAATGAACAGGCCCTGGCGATCGAGGCTCGTCAGCGAGAAATCCTCACAATATTGTTCGCCATGCGGGTGAAAATGCATGTGCCCGTGCGGAGCCATGACCACTCGGCGTGGCTGGAACGGGAACCATTTGCGCCGCTTTATCCTTACGCGGCCGTAATCGATCGCATCGCCGAAGATCGATCTGGCCAGCGCAACCTCACCTGGGGTCAACGGACGTTCGCCACCGACCGGGCAGGCAGACACAGCAGGATTGTCGGGGCCGGAACTCAGTGCCTATTCCCCGGCAGCAGATATCTTGACCGGGAAGGTCTGGGTCCCGCCACCTGACACCGTCAGCGTTACATTGGTGGTGCCGCCAGACTTGAGATCGGGCGATACGCCCATGGCCATGACATGCCTACCACCCGGCTCGAACGAAACCTTGGTGCCTTTTTGCAGGACGATCGGCAATGCTTCCATCATCTCGGCGCGCCCCTGATTCTCGGCATATTCGTGAATCATCGCCATGTCGGCGCCGTCAACATCGGCCTTGCGCAGGGAAAGACCGCGATCACCCTCATAGTCCAAATTGAAATAAACGGCCGCCGGATTGCCCTCCACCGCATTGAGGACCATGCGGCCATCCGTAACGGTCAGGCCGGGAATGCCTGCATCGGTTTCCTGATCGGCAGGCGCATCGCTTTCCCCGCAGCTCGTCAATGCCAGGCTGGATGCGAAAAGCAATGCGGCAGCAATTGTGGTCGGTTTCAAAGTGTGACTCCCCCAATGAGACAGCGCCAAAACTAGTCTGGCCAATCCCTTGTGCCAAGCAAAACCACACCTATATCGCAATCGAAGCAGAACCGCCGAAAGGTTTCGCCAATTCCGGGAAGCCGAAGGCGCGGTGTCCAACTATTTGAGAAGAATGGGGAATTCATGGCCAAAGTAATCGGTATTGACCTCGGTACAACCAACAGCTGCGTTTCCGTTATGGATGGTGGCAAGCCCAAGGTTATCGAAAATTCCGAAGGCGCGCGGACGACGCCGTCGATCGTTGCCTTCACCAAGGACGGCGAACGCTTGATCGGTCAGCCTGCGAAGCGCCAGGCAGTCACAAATCCCGACAACACGTTGTTTGCAATCAAGCGCCTGATCGGCCGCCGGTTTGACGACCCCATGACCAAGAAGGACATGGAGCTGGTCCCCTATGATATCGTCAAGGGCAAGAACGGTGACGCCTGGGTCAAGGCGGGTGGCGAAGATTATTCACCCAGCCAGATTTCCGCCTTCATCCTGCAGAAGATGAAGGAAACTGCAGAGGCTTATCTCGGCGAAACCGTTACCCAGGCGGTGATTACCGTTCCGGCATATTTCAACGATGCCCAGCGTCAGGCAACCAAGGATGCCGGCCAGATTGCCGGTCTCGAAGTGCTGCGCATCATCAACGAACCGACCGCCGCGGCGCTCGCCTATGGGCTTGATAAGGACGACGGCAAGACCATCGCGGTTTATGACCTTGGTGGTGGGACCTTCGATATCTCGATACTCGAGATCGGCGATGGCGTATTCGAAGTGAAATCCACCAATGGCGACACCTTCCTTGGCGGTGAAGACTTCGACGGTGCCGTGGTCGAATATCTCGCGAACGAGTTCAAGAAGAAGGAAAACATGGATCTGAAGAACGACAAGCTCGCTCTTCAGCGGCTCAAGGAAGCAGCCGAAAAGGCCAAGATCGAACTTTCTTCAAGCCAGCAGACCGAGGTCAACCTGCCCTTCATTACCGCACGTATGGAAGGCGGCAGCTCCACCCCGCTGCACCTGGTTGAAACGCTCACCCGTTCGCAATTCGAAAAGCTGGTTGGCGACCTGATCAAGCGCACGCTCGAACCCTGCAAAAAGGCGCTGGCCGATGCCGGGCTCGACAAGGGCGGCGTCGATGAAATCGTGCTGGTCGGCGGTATGACCCGCATGCCCAAGGTGCGCGAAGTGGTCGAAGAGTTCTTCGGCAAGAAGCCGCACACGGGCGTGAACCCGGATGAAGTCGTGGCCATGGGTGCCGCAATCCAGGCCGGCGTGCTGCAGGGCGACGTCAAGGACGTGCTGTTGCTCGACGTGACCCCGCTTTCGCTCGGTATCGAAACCCTGGGCGGCGTGTTTACCCGCATGATCGACCGCAACACCACGATCCCGACCAAGAAGGCGCAGGTCTATTCGACTGCTGAAGACAACCAGAATGCGGTGACCATCCGTGTGTTCCAGGGCGAGCGCGAAATGGCAGCGGACAACAAGCTGCTCGGCCAGTTCGACCTGGTTGGCCTGCCGCCCGCGCCGCGCGGCGTGCCGCAGATCGAGGTCACTTTCGACATCGACGCCAACGGCATCGTTAACGTCAGCGCCAAGGACAAGGGCACCGGTAAGGAACAGCAGATCCGCATCCAGGCATCGGGTGGCCTTTCGGATGCCGACATCGACCAGATGGTGCAGGACGCCGAGAAGTTCGCCGAAGAAGACAAGAAGCGCCGCGAAGCTGCCGAAGCCCGCAACCAGGCCGACAGCCTGGTCCACGCGACCGAGAAGCAGCTTGAAGAGCATGGCGACAAGATCGACGCCGACACCAAATCCGCTGTCGAGACGGCACTGGCCGAGGCCAAGACCGCGCTCGAAGGCGACGATGTCGATGCGATCAACTCCAAGGCACAGGCGCTAACCGAAGCCGCGATGAAGATGGGCCAGCAGATCTACGAGAAGGAGCAGGCAACTGCTTCGGACGCCGGTGACGCGGGCGCATCGGAAGCCGGGGCTGACGAGGAAGTGGTTGACGCCGAATTCTCGGAAGTTGACGAAGACAACAAGGGCTGATGTCCAGATGAAGAACGCAATCGCCACCAGTGCAAATCGCGCTGGTGGCGGTTAGCTTTCCGGGCGAGGACAAATGGCTTCCACCGAAATCGATTACTACGAAGTATTGGGCGTCTCGCGCGATGCGGATGGGACGGCGATCAAGTCCGCCTATCGCAAGCTTGCGATGCAGTATCATCCTGATCGCAATCAGGGCTGCAAGGAAAACGAAGCCAAGTTCAAGGCCGTGAGCGAGGCCTACGATTGCCTGAAGGATCCACAGAAACGCGCGGCCTATGATCGCTTCGGCCACGCTGCATTCCAGCAGGGCATGGGCGGTGGGGGCGGTCACGCTGGGCCCGACTTTGGCGATATCGGGGACATCTTCGAGACGATCTTTGGTAGCGCTTTTGGCGGTGGCGGTGGCAGGCAAAAGCCGCGCCGTGGTGCCGACTTGCGCTTCGACATGGAAGTCTCGCTCGACGAGGCCTTCCACGGCAAGACCAGCGAGATCGAAATCGAAGTTTCGCAAAGCTGCGACACCTGCAGCGGATCGGGCGCGACGCCCGGAACTGGCGAACGCGACTGCAATCTGTGCGGCGGACACGGCAAGGTGCGCGCCAAGCAGGGATTCTTCGTGGTAGAAAGGCCATGTCCGACCTGCCACGGCCGCGGATCAGTGATCGAAGATCCGTGCCGCGAATGCCGCGGCGAAGGAAGGGTCGACCGCCCGCAAAAGCTAGAGGTGGAGATTCCTGCCGGGGTCGATACCGGCACACGCATTCGCCTGTCTGGCAAGGGCGAAGCTGGACCGCACGGCGCGCCGGCAGGCGATCTCTATATTTTCGTGCATGTGAAACCGCATCCTGTCTTCCACCGCGAAGGCACGACACTGGCGACACGTGTGCCGATCAGCTTCACGGTCGCGGCATTGGGCGGGGAAGTCGAAATCCCTGACCTTTCGGGAGCCACCAACACGGTCGAAATTCCGGCTGGAATCCAGTCGGGCAAGCAGTTGCGGGTGCGCGGCGCGGGTATGCCGGTGTTGCAAGGTCGCGGGCGTGGTGACCTGGTTGTAGAGATTGCGGTCGAGACCCCGACAAAGCTTTCGAAGAAGCAGAAGGAAATTCTGCAACAATTCCGCGAGACCGAAACGGGCGAGGAGTGCCCCGAAAGCCGTGGCTTCTTCGACAAGCTCAAGGATGCCTTCGGCGGCTAGTCGCCGTCCGGTGCGGCAAGCTTCTCCTCGACCTCAGCCCTGATCGTCTCGAGCAATTCCATTCTGACTCGCCCAGCTTCCTGCTCTTCGTCCAGCACAGCCAGGAAGGCACGGCGCTTGAATGCAAAGAAGTGCTCGTCGCTCAGGCGGCACTCCAGCGTCGAGCACACCAGGTCGATCATCCGCTCGGCCCCGTTCAAACGGCCCCACAGATAGTCGTTTTCGCGATAGGCGCGACTGAAGAAAGCGCCGAAATTGTAAAACTCTATTCCGCGCAAAGTTGCCAGGGCGCCGCCCGCCCGAATCGACTTTGCATCGTTAGGAGAAATGCGATCGACCTTGATTGCGTCGAATTCGGCCAGGCCTTCGTTGCGCAGCAGGGCAAATGTCGCAACATCGTAATAGGGAAAGCCGAGATAGGTCAGCAGCATGCGCCGGCGCAGGTTCTGCGGCATCCGTTCAAGCGCATCGGTGAGCAGCCGTTCTGCCAGTTCATCGGTCTCGGGCAGCAGGCGGGATTGGGCGAGATGATCGAGCACCGATCCCGGATCGACCAGGACGTTTGCGGCCAACCGTTCGAAATTGTCTCCCAGAACCTCCAATCCATCACGCGCGAAATAGAGCCCCATGATGTCGTACACCGCCTCGCGCGCCTCATCCAACGACTCGTCATTGATCTCAGGGTCGAGTTCCCAATCGCGTGACAGCTTGCGCGCCAGCAAGCGCAAACGCCGAACCCTGAAGCCCATGTCATGCGCGCGGAAAAACGTGATGGCTTGGTCGTTGGCCCCGCCACCGGGGTCCGAAAGCGTATCCAATCCTCGTCGCGCCAGTTCCGAACGGAATGCCGCTTCGATCGGTGTTGTGTCTGGCAAGCCAATTTGCGGGGCGGCCATTAGCGTCAACTTGGCTAGCCGCTCAATGATCGAGCTGAACTTTGCCTGCGTATAGGATTGGAACGCGTATCCCGCATTCTTTGCGGCGGCCTGTTGTGCCTTGGCACGCCAGGCGAGCAGCCGTTTGGGCGTGGGGCTGTCGAGAAAGAATGTCAGGCCGAACAATTTCTCGACGGCCCGGTCTATGTCGGGTCGCATGCCCGCAACAATGAGCCGCAACCTTTCGGCATCGCGGGCTTGCCGTTCCAGCGCTTCGAGGTTGTCACGGATCGGCTGCTCGCGCGGAATGATCGAAATCGAAGAAAATATCGCTTCGAAAAAGCCGACTTCGCGCTCCCTTTCCTCCCTTACCCTGCTGAACCGATCCGGATGCGGATCGATATAAACGAACCGGCGATCAACCTCGCGTTGGGCGGGCCGGCCGCGCAGGGCCTCGATCGCGGCCGCGAAAGGCTTGTTGACCAGGACAGAGCCGTCGACCAGCGAGACGTGGTCGGCTTCTTCACGACGAACGTGGACCGGCATGATCCGACGAAGAAAGTCGCCACGCCCCTGCCATATGTGATCACGGTCACGGGCCAATTGATCGATTTCGCACAGACGCAAGGCCGGGAATGCGCCGGGGAAGCTGGCCGTGGCCCGCGCAGCAAAAGTCAATTCGAGCGGATCTGCCATGTCGTGACCGCTCTCAATCGGCACGCTGGAGCGAAAACTGATCGGCAAACGGTGTTCGCTTTCCTCCACGACCGGCGGGCTGTTGAGCCGCAACAGCTCGTGATGCCCACGGAAATCGGTCGCCGTCACCATCAGGTCAATCGGATGACCTTCTGGTAGCAACGGCTTTCCGACATCGCCGCTGCGCATGGCCTGCAGGGCATCGAACAACAGGCGTGTGAAACCGCCCCCTGAAAATGGTGGCTGGAACCAGCGCCCACGGATGAAGCGCGATACCTTGTGGCGCACTTCGGACCGGGTTTCGGGGGCGACGCTTTCGCTCACGGCGTTGCCAGGGCGACGCAGCAGCCATTCGGCGATCGGCTGCGCCCAGAATTTGGCGAAGCGCCACATCGGCCGCGCATCAGGATCGACCAACTTCTCGACATCCGCATTGCTCAGCCACAGGTCGGTCAGCGGCTCGAGCGAGTCGCCCGAATGGATCGCCTGCGCCAGGAACACGGCGTTGATCCCGCCTGCGCTCGCACCCGAAAGGATATCGGGCAGCACGCGCAACCGTACGCCTTGTTCGCCTTCGATATGCTCCATCAATTCGCGATAGACGGCCTCTGTGCCACCTGAATTGGAGTCTTGCGCATGCAGCGCCCGGCTGGCCCGCGCCAGCTTCCACACCTCTTTGGTGACCCCGTGCATGTAGACTGCCAAGCTCACGCCACCATAGCAGACCAGGGCAATGCGGAGTTCCTTGTGGCGCATAAACGCTTGATGGAGGGGATAATCGCCAAAGGCAATTGCGTTCTTCGTTTGTTCTAGCTAAAACCTGGTCATGGCAAAACCGAAGAAACGATACATCTGCCAAGCTTGCGGCAGCGTCTCCCACCGGTGGCAGGGGCAATGTCCCGATTGCGCGGAATGGAACACGTTGACCGAAGATGTCCCTGCAACAGTGTTTTCGCAGAAGCATGATCTGTCGAGCGGAGGGCGGGCAGTGCAGTTCGTTTCGCTCAACGAGCCTGTCGAATTGCCCCGGCGGCGCACGACCGGGCTGACGGAATTCGACCGTGCACTGGGCGGGGGGCTGGTGCCGGGCTCTGCCGTATTAATGGGCGGCGATCCGGGTATCGGCAAATCGACATTACTGCTCCAGGCTGCGGCCGAAGTGGCACGGAGCGGGGCAGAAGCGATCTATGTAAGCGGCGAAGAGGCTGCCGGGCAGGTGCGGATGCGCGCAGCCCGGCTCGGGCTCGCCGATGCGCCGATCCGGCTCGCCTCGGAGACTTCGGTGCGCGATATCCTCACGACGCTAGGCAATCAGGTACCACCTGCCTTGTTGGTGGTCGATTCGATCCAGACCATGCATTCCGACACGATCGAAGGAGCGCCAGGAACAGTCAGCCAGGTGCGCGGCTGTGCCTTCGAACTGATCCGCTATGCCAAGGAGAACGGGGTTGCGCTGGTGCTGGTCGGCCATGTGACCAAGGATGGCAGCATAGCCGGGCCGCGCGTGCTCGAACACATGGTCGATGTAGTGATGAGTTTTGAGGGCGAGCGCAGCCACCAGTACCGGATACTGCGCGCGCTCAAGAACCGTTTCGGCGCGGTCGATGAAATTGGCGTATTTGCGATGGTGCAGGAAGGGCTGGAGGAGGTTTCCAATCCCTCGATGCTGTTCCTATCTGGCCGCGAACAGCCTTTGGCAGGCAGTGCGGTGTTCCCTGCACTGGAAGGTACCCGCCCGGTGCTGGTGGAAATACAGGCATTGATCGTGCGGCTGCAATCGGGGGCAACTCCGCGACGAGCGGTAGTCGGTTGGGACAGCAGCCGCCTGGCGATGCTGCTGGCGGTGCTTGAATCGCGTTGCGGGCTCAATTTCAGTTCGGCCGAAGTCTATCTGAACATTGCGGGTGGTTACCGCCTGTCTGATCCAGCGGCCGATCTCGCGGTCGCTGCTGCGCTGATTTCGGCGCTCGCAGACAAGCCGCTCCCACAGAAAAGCGTGTTGTTTGGAGAAGTATCGTTGTCTGGTGAGATTCGTCCGGTGGCCCATGCTGGGCTGCGTTTGCGCGAGGCTGAAAAGCTCGGCTTTTCAGCGGGCTTCGGCCCATCCGATGTCAAGACCGGCTCGTCCAAACTTCGGTATCGAGAGCTCGCACAGCTCACGAACCTCGTTGACCGCGTAATGGCGAGCGCATAATCCCATCCCGATGACGGTACTCGACATGATAGTTGTGCTGGTGCTCAGCGTGACCGCAGTTGGCGGCTTTTGGCGCGGCCTGGTGCAGGAAGTGCTATCGCTCGCAGCATGGATATTGGCTGCCTTCGCGATCTATTATCTGCACCAACCGCTGACGACCGGTCTTGAAGCCTACCTTGAGTCAGAACCCACGACCTCAATCCTTGCCTTCGCG
>SBHJ01000062.1 GCA_006226465.1 Alphaproteobacteria bacterium
CCCTGCCCGGCCGATGTGAAGCGCGCCATGATCGAATGGTGGGGACCGGTCGTCCACGAGTATTACGCGATGACGGAAACCGGGTTCATCGCCATCTCCAACAGCCAGGAATGGTTGCAGCATCCCGGCAGCGTGGGGCGAGCGGCGCCAGGCGTGACAATTGAAACCCGCCGGGACGACGGGGCCCGCTGCGATCCTGGAGAGCCCGGCGAGATCTTCGTCCATTCGGAGGTGACAGGCCACGTCGCCTACCACCGCGCCGAAGAGAAGACGGCCGAGCTGAGGCATGGCGATTTCGTTGCCACCGGCGACATCGGCTACCTCAATGAAGAAGGTTTTCTATTCATTTCGGATCGCAAGACCGACATGGTCATCTCGGGCGGCGTCAACATCTATCCGGCCGAAGTCGAGCAGGCACTCATCGGTATGCCCGAAATCAGCGATTGCGCGGTGTTCGGTGTTCCCCATCCTGAATTTGGCGAGCAACTGGTTGCCGCAGTACAACCCGCCGAGGGAGCGAGTATCGAGGAGGCCTCGGTCCAGACTTATCTCAAGGATCGTATTGCCGGTTACAAGATCCCCCGCCTGATCCGCGTCTGCAATGAATTTCCGCGTGAGGACTCTGGCAAGGTCAAGAAGCACAAATTGCGCGATGCGCTCTTCGGCGAGCTTGCGGCCTGAGCCAATTCGCACCCGATCGCAGATCGGTATCCATGTCGGAGCAGTCCTTGCCCAGCACAATGAAGTGGGCGCATGAGCGAGACCTAGTCGTCCCGCCCAAGTGAAGCGACATATGCGGCGATCGCCTTGAACTCCGAGCGATCGACGCCATCAAGCGCCATCCTCATCTGCTGGCCCGGCACGTCTTCGTCGTCGTATCCGCGCGCACCTGAATGATAGGCCTCAAGACTGGCCAGCAAATACCAATCGGCTTGACCGGCGATCCGGGGCGCGCCGATGTCCGGGTTGCCCATACCGTTTTCACCGTGACAGGTGGCACACGTTTCGTATGCTTGTTTGCCTCGTTGGCCTGCGAGGGTCTGGTCCAAGGTCAAGGGCGAGGACGGTACTTCGGTCGAAGCATAGTGGCCCGAAGCTGCCTTGCGGTCAGCAGGCTGCAGGCTTTGAGCGATGACATACATTTGCGGGCCAAAGGTATCATCCCGTGCTGTTCCCCGCTTCCCGGTGGCAAACAGATCAAGCTGACGCTCAATATAGTCGGCATCCAGTCCGGCCAGTCGCGGTGCAGAGCGCGCCTCGTTGCCTTCTCCAGACCCACCATGGCAGACCGCGCAGCTTGCGATCATCGCGGTCCTATCCGCCTTTGATATACTGTCGGAGTTACCCTGCGAGAGTGCACCTCCTGCGGCCAGCATAGCCAGTGCCGTAGCCAAAACCGATAACGAGCCTGTCTTCATCTTACCATCATCCATTATTGCGTGACTGCATATGACCGCCGAATTCTGCGGATCGCAATGGTGTGGTGGCTTTGCATAGCAGTTGGTCCGAATCCCATAAGTAGTTGGACGGTCGGGTGGCTAAGAAGCCCAATCAGAAATCCAATTCTGGAGTTGAGGGAGGATTGCATGTCGAGAAGCTGGAGAACGGCCCTTTTTGCTGGAAGCGCATGGGTGGCCATTTCGGCTGTCCCTGCGATGGCACAGGAAGCCAATGACACTGCTGAGGAAGTCGAAGCGGAAGAGGGCGTTATCGTCGTCACTGCTCAAAGACGTGAGCAAAGCATCCAGGAAATCCCCTTCACGGTGAACGCTGTCGACGCGGATGCACTTGCCAATGCTGGCGTAACCGACGTGTTCGCTCTGCAAACTAAGGTTCCCGGCCTGGATATCCGCACTACCAACCCTCCATCAGCTGGTGGTGCGTTCTCGATCCGCGGCCTTGGTACCGGCGTATTCAACCTCGGTTTTGAACCTTCTGTCGGCACAATCATCGACAACGTCTATCGCTCGCGTTCGGGACTCGTCGCGGGAAGTGACTTTCTCGATCTCGAACGTGTGGAAGTCCTCAAGGGTCCGCAGGGAACGCTTTTCGGCAAGAACACATCGGCAGGCCTGATACACTTCATCACGGCCAAGCCTTCGCTCGGAGGAACAGAATTCACGATCCGTGGCGAATACGGCAATCGCGATCGCATCAACTTGCAGGGCATGGTGAATTTCGGCCTCGGCGACAATGCAGCGTTCCGTCTCTCCGCTGGCTTCGTCGACGACGACGGCTATATCAAGGATGCGGTCACGGGTGCAGGCTATGGCGAAAAACATCGCTTCAATATCCGCGGACAACTGTTGGTCGAGCCCACCGATGCCCTGAGCATCCGTCTCATCGCTGACTACGCCAAGGCCGACGAACTGTCGATTACCGCGGTCCCCTTCCTCGTCGATCAGGCAGATCTGGCCTTGAACCAGGCGGTCGCAACCGCGGCTGGCTCGACCTTTTTTGCCGACCGTTCCGATGACAAGCGCCGCGCTGCTATTAACACACCCCCGGCGCTCGACGCCGAGGACTGGGGCATTTCCGCCGAAATCAACTATGACTTCGGCGGTGCGACGCTCAGCTCGATCACATCATACCGTAAATTCGAGGACACATTCCAAGGCGACAACGATTTCGTCGGAACTGATATTCTCAACACCAATCAGGGTGAGTCAGTTAAGACGTTTACCCAGGAGCTGCGTCTGGCTGCCGACCTGTCAGACAATGTCGACCTAATACTGGGCGGCTTCTTCAGTGACGAGGAAATCCGCCGTTTCAACCAGTTCGTTTGGGGGAGTCAGATCGTGGGCAACGGCCCCGGATTCTTTTTCCCCTGGACGCCCGGTATCGCCTTCACCGATGACATGGGCCAAGATGGCAAGAGCTACGGCCTATTCGCGCATGGTATCGCAGAATTCGAAGCTCTGACGATCACAGCAGGCCTGCGCTATTCTTGGGACCGCAAGGACGGGTTCGGCTCGTTTACCGCGCCGCAGTCCTTCCCGCTTCCGGTCGTCTACGACTATGGCGCGGGCACACCCGTACCGGCGCGCGTCCGCGACAGCGGCCTAAGCGGAACCGTCAGCCTGTCCTACGAAGTTTCGCCTGACGTCAATCTCTACGGGACCTACAGCCGCGGGTACAAGGGTGGTGGCATCAGCCTCATCCGTGATGCGGGTGGCATCCTCGTAGGCCCTCAGTTTGGCCCGACACCGCCTCCCGGTTGCTTTGCTGGCCCCTTCCCGGGCACCTTCTCTTGCAATCCCGACGATCCGACATTCGACAAGGAATCCGTTGACCATTTCGAAGCCGGCCTGAAAACCCAATTCATGGATCGTGCGGGCACTTTCAACCTCGCCCTGTTCCATACCAAAGCGAAGAACCTGCAAACTCAGGCATTGTTGCCGTCAGGTTCGTTCAGCGTGATCAATATCGGTTCCGCCACTACCAAGGGTGTGGATATCGATGCCTCGATCAGGCCGGCTCTCGGGTTCGAAATCTCTGCTGGCGTCGTCTATGCAGACGTTGAGGACCAGAACGGCAATCCCATCGATCACGCACCTAAGTGGAGCGGCGGTTTCGGATCAACTTACGAGTTCGATTTGAATTCGAGCGGTCTCTCAGGCTTCGTCCACGGCGATCTTGCCTTCAAGAGCAGATACTTCACGACCAATGATTTGAGCCAGAGCCAAAGCGGCTACGCCTTGGTAAACGGTCGGATTGGTATTCGCGGTGACAACGGTGCATGGGAAGCGTCGCTGTGGTGCCGCAACTGCTTCGACAAGGACTATCGAACCATTGATTTTCAGATCCCGCTCGATGGTGCGGCATTCAACTTTGATGGTGCGTCTGTCCTCAGCTATATCGGCGAGGCGCGCCTTTACGGCATCACCTTGCAGTACAAGTACTAATTGCACTCCAAAGTGCCGCAAGATTGGGGGCCTCAACGCAACGCGTTGAGGCCCTTCGTCCATTAGGAGTTCAAGATGATTGACACGGTTTCACTTGCAGGTGCCTTGGCACTTGCGGCGTTTTCGAGTCCTGGAGCGACTCAAGAGAATTGCTCGGTTGTTGACCGTCTCGCTACCGAGGGATTGGAGCGAGAACTCGAGATCGTCAATTCGGCAGACCGCAAGGCTGCCTATGCAGCCTATATCGCCTCTTTCGATACTGACGCGCGAGTATATAGACTCGTCCCTGGACGACCTGCAACGCTGGACGATGTTGCAGAACACTATCGAGCCGTGTTTTTTGAGCTTGGAGGAGGCACACTGGTCGAAGACGAGGTTTATACGGCTGGACCAATGGCGGCGCACCGATATCACTCCATGCTCACGCTCAACGGCACGTTTGACGGGGTTGAAGCACGGGACAAGCAAGTGATCCTGAGGGGCCAAACCTTCTTCCACTTTGGCAAAGATGGAAGAATCATCGAACGATGGTCAAACCATGATCATGCATATCGGATGGAGCAGCTGCTTGGCGAGAAGGGGCGGATAGAAGGTGAAGAACTTGGAGAGCAATTAAACGGACCTGGCCTTACCGAGGCGGATGGCTACCGCTTCGTTGATGCATTTGCGGCGAATTTCAGTCGAGCCGAATCACCGGAGCTGAGAAAGCAGAGCATCGCCAACCAGCTGGCCGAGGACGTTACAATTCATGGGTTGGGTTGCTCGCCAGTCAGCAAGCGGCACCTGCTGGGGCATTTGGACGACTTGTGGTCCGCCTTTCCCGATCTTTTCATGACTATTGTTGGCACACCTGCTTCGGGTTGGTCGATGATCGCTTTCCGCTGGAAGGCTATCGGATCACAACGAAAGGCATTTGGTGACTGGAGGCTTGAAGGACGCGCGGCGGCTGAATGGCGCGGTGAGGTCATCATGAAGCTTGGGGAAGATGGACGAGCGACAGAGATCTGGTGGAACGAACAACCGCTGGTGATTCAAAGTTTCAATCAGTGATCGCTTGCGTCCAATCTCCCGCGCCAGCGAGCTTCCTGCCAAGCACGACCAAGAAAGCGCGGGGCAAGCCAATTGCTGATGTAGGCTGGGGTAACCACATATCGCGCTCTTGGGTTGGCGACGGTTGCTGCCCGCTCGATGACCCGGGCGACCCTTTCAGGACCAAAGGCGTACTGACCTTCGCGAGCCATATGCTGAGCCATTCTGGCGAAGGCCGGAGCGAACTCATTGTCGATTCCATCCAGCGGTGTGTCGGGTCCGATTTTAGTCGCGATCGCGGTGCGCGTGGAGCCTGGTGCAATCACTGATACCATTATGCCTTGCCCGTTCAACTCGGCCCTCAGAGAACCAGCCAAGCCCTCGATCCCATGCTTGGCGGCGGAATAGGCAGCACAGAATGGTAAGGGCTGTATTCCGGCCAGCGAACCGATAAACAGGATGCGGCCGCCTGGCTTGGCCAATAGGGGATAGAGCGCGCGCGTAACCGCAAATGGTGCGATCAGGTTGAGTTCGACTGCGGACCTGAAACCCGTCACCGATTGATATGCAGTGGCTGCGGGAACGCTCGTCCCGGCGTTGTTGCACAGGACATCGAGCGGTTTCCCATCAAGCAACTCTGGCACCTCACCCGCCAGCTCCGCGGTCCGCTCGAGATCGGTCACATCCAGGACGATCGGGCTGAAATTCTCCCCTCCAAAATCCTTCAGTTGTTCGGCATCGTCCAGTTTGCGAACTGAGCCGATCACACGCCAACCCATTTCAAGAAAGCGCATCGCGGTGGCAAAGCCGATGCCACTGGAAACGCCGCTGATCAGGATCGAACGCATGTCACTGCATCGACGAAGGAGGAAGTTCGTTGCCCATATCGACAGCCAGCTTCCAGCTTCCGTCCGCCTGCCTCTTCCAAACGAAGAGGACCTTGCCGTTCTGATTGTGACCCGGCATGGGATCGCCAGTCTCGCCCATGAGCAAGCGGCTGCGATAGGTTCCCCAGGTGTATGCCAGATCTCCATCTTGCCGGAGTCCAGTCAGCGTGACCGACATCTCCGCGACTACAAGGTTGGCCGACACGAATTCGGCAAATCCGCGCAAGGCTGGCTTACCCTCTATAGCGGGCATGCGATTGTGCAGGCCGACAATGTCATCGTCGAAGAGTTGCAGCCAGCGATCCACCTCGCCCGCCATGAATGGCGCGATGTAGTCCTGATCAATTCGGTGCTGAAACTGCTCCAGCGTCGGCCCCGCGACCGGCACGACTTGGGCCGATGTGATCTCGTCCCCTTTCCCCGTATGCTGGGCGCAGCCAGCGAGGAAAGCAGCGCAGGCGATTGTCGTCATGTGCTTCATGATGCACCTCCACCCCCAACCATAACGTTGCTGGGAGCGATTGCGCTATTCCAGCCCCATTGTTCCTTATGGGGTTGCGCATAAGATGATCCATCTTACGAATAGGACATCGCAATAACAACGTGCGAGAAGGCAAGCTGACAGAATCTGAGGGGAAGCAATGCGATGGCCCAACCCGGTCCCAATATCACGAGACGCGGCTTGATGGCCGGGGCATCCAGCCTCGGGGTCCTCTCCCTGCTGCCTCTTGCAGGTTGCAGTGGCAAGCGGACCCTCCCCCTTCTCTCGCTTGATGGTCGGGTTATAGCTGCCGATGCTGCGGACTATGAGGCATGGCGAACGGGCGTCGTTTGGCAGTCGCGCAAGCCCGCGCGGCGCCCGGCCATGATCGTGCGACCGAACACGGTCGAGGCGGTCCAGCAAGCAGTCGACTACGCGCGCAAGAACGGGCTCAAGGTCTCCACCAAGTCCTCAGGCCATAATCTTTGGGGCAACTACCTGCGCGATGAGGGCATGCTCATCGACATGTGGAACTTCCGCAAGGTCGAAATGGACGCAGATGGCGAAAGCGCGTGGATCGAACCAAGCGTATGGAGCCGCGACATCATGGTCGAGCTGGGAAAGAAGGGACGCGCCTTCCCGGCTGCGCACTGTGCCTCTGTCGGCATGGGCGGATACATGCTGGGCGGCGGTGTCGGTCTTAATTGGGAGAACTGGGGTGGTCTTTCCGCCCACAACATAATCGCCGCCGAAGTGGTGACAGCAGACGGCAAGCTCCGCCTGATCGATGACGAGAACGATCCGGACCTCGCCTGGGCCCTCCGCGGAGCAGGAAACGGTTTTCCCGCTATCGTCACGCGTTTCCGCGTAAAGACCTATCCAGCACCGAAGATCGTGACGTCGGCCACCTATATCTTCCCGGTTGCGCGCACTGCAGATGCGATTGCCTGGCTCGAGGATATGAAATCGCGCGACATGCTCGCCAACAGCGAGCCCCTGATAATCCTCGCCCACTCCCCCACGGCTCCGCCCGATGCGACCGGGCCCGATGCGAAAGTCTGCGTCGCGCGGATCAATCTGTTCGCCAATGACGAAAGCGCCGCGGCCCAACAACTCGCAAAAATCGCGGCCGAGCCGGTCGCCGCAAGCGCGCTCATGCAGATTCCGCGCGAGGACTGGAGCTTCGAAGAGAGCTACTTCGACACGCTCAATTTCCGCGTGCCGTTCAACTACGGCTATTTCGGCGTGGACAGCATCTGGACCGATCGGACTTCCGAAGCACTGCCGGTCCTCGCCGACCATTTCGCTCAGGCGCTAGGCGCCGGATCACACGTCGTAATGTCGCTGATTGATCCGGCAGAGCACCCTTCGAATTCCTGCGCGCGCATACACGGAAAGCTCTATATCGGCTTATACTCGATCGGAAGCACGCCCGAGCAGGGAGAAGCGGCAATTGGTTGGCTTAGAGATACCGCCAATGCCCTGTCACCCTTCGCATCGGGTCGCTACATCAACGAAATCGATGTCGAACGCGATGCGGCAAAGGTGGAAAGCTGTTTTAGTCCGGAAGACTGGACGAGGTTGCAGTCGGTCCGGCAGCAGTACGATCCAGAGCAGGTGTTCCAGCAATTCTTGGGCACCTGAATACGCCCGCCCTTTTCGCAAAAGGAAATCTGGTCCGCCAATAATCGGGCCTT
>SBHJ01000281.1 GCA_006226465.1 Alphaproteobacteria bacterium
GAACGCGTGGCCCGCGCGCGTATCGATATCGATATGACCCGCCTGCTCTGCCTCAAGGCGGCCGACATGATGGACAAGGTCGGCAACAAGGCGGCCAAGCAGGAAATCGCCATGATCAAGGTCCAGGCGCCCAATATGGCGCTGCGGATCATCGACGATGCCATCCAGGCGCATGGCGGCGGCGGCGTTTCGGACGATTACGGGCTGGCCAACGCCTATGCCCATCAGCGCACGCTGCGCCTGGCCGATGGGCCCGACGAGGTCCACGCGCGCTCAATCGCTCGGATGGAGTTCGCCAAGCACCTGCCGCAGGCCGGCCCCACCGCCAATGCCCTGCGCGACGGCAAGGTGCCGAGCATGGGCGAAGCGGGCTTCAGCTCGGGTGATCTGGGAGTGGCGCGCTGATGGCCAAGGCAGCAATACTCGAGGAAGTTGGCAAACTGACGATCGGCGAGGTCAAACTCGCCGATCCGGGCCCGCGCGAAGTCCTGATCGACACCAAGGCCTGCGGGCTGTGCCATTCAGACCTGCACTTCATCGAAGGCGCCTATCCGCACCCCTTGCCGGGAATCCCCGGGCACGAGGCGGCGGGTGTGGTTCGCGCGGTTGGGAGCGAGGTGAAGACCGTGAAGCCGGGCGACCATGTGGTCTCCTGCCTTTCCGCCTTCTGCGGCCACTGCGAGTTCTGCGTCACAGGCCGGATGGCTCTGTGCCTAGGCGGCGATACGCGCCGTGCGCCCGACGCGGCTCCGCGCATAATGCGGGCAGATGGCAGCGGGCCGGTGATGCAAATGCTCAACCTCTCGGCCTTCTGCGAGCAAATGCTGATCCACGAACATGCCTGCGTCGCAATCGACAAGGACATGCCGCTCGACCGGGCAGCAGTGATCGGCTGCGCAGTAACGACCGGTGCCGGCACGATCTTCAATGCGGCCAAGGTCGTCCCCGGAGAAACCGTTGCCGTGATCGGCTGCGGCGGGGTTGGCCTCGCCGCGATCAATGCTGCTCGCATCGCCGGGGCAGGCAAGGTCATCGCCGCCGATCCGATGCCGGAAAAGCGCGAACTGGCCAAGGTACTGGGCGCAACCCATACGGTTGACGCGCTCGCTTCCGATGCGGCCAAGCAGATCCACGAAATTTCGGGCGGCGGGGTGCACTATGCGATCGAAGCTGTGGGCCGGCAGGCCTCGGCAGATCTTGCTGTTGCGTCGCTGCGGCGCGGCGGCACCGCGATCATCCTCGGCATGATGCCGCTCGATTGCAAGGTCGGCCTTGGCGCGATGGACCTGCTCTCCGGCAAGAAGCTGCAGGGCGCGATCATGGGGATGAACCACTTCCCGGTCGATCTGCCGCGGCTGGTGGACTTCTACATGCGCGGTCTGCTCGATCTCGACACGATCATAGCCGAGCGCATCCCGCTCGAAGCCATCAACGAAGGCTTCGACAAGATGAGAGGGGGCCATAGCGCGCGGTCCGTGGTAGTTTTCGACTGATGAGCGAAATCAACTACGACGAGGAAATGGTGGGCACGATCGAGGTGCCAGAGCGGGATCAACTCGACCTCGATCGCCTGACCGCATGGTTCGAAGCCAATGTCGAGGGCTTTGCGGGACCGATTTCCTATTCGAAATTCAAGGGCGGGCAATCGAACCCGACCTATCGTATCGATACGCCGGGCACGTCCTACGTGCTGCGCCGCCAGCCGTTCGGCAAGCTGCTCCCCAGCGCGCATGCGGTGGACCGCGAATACAAGGCGATGACCGGGCTCTATCCCACCGGCTTCCCGGTGCCGCGCACCTATGGCCTGTGCGAGGACGCCGAAGTGATCGGAGCCAAGTTCTTCGTTATGAGCATGGCCGATGGGCGTTCGCTTTGGAACGGCGCCCTGCCCGGCTGCACCCGCGAAGAGCGGCGCGAGATCTACAATTCGCTGATCGACACGATGGCCGATTTGCACCTGCACAAGCCCGACGAAATCGGCCTGGGCGATTTCGGCAAGCCCGATGATTATTGCGCACGCCAGATCAGCCGTTGGACCAAGCAATACAAGCTTTCAGAAACCGAGCACCAGCCCAAGATGGAGCGGCTGATCGAATGGCTGCCCCAAACTATCCCTCCACAACACGGCTGTTCGGTGGTCCATGGCGACTACCGGCTCGACAATGTGATCTTCCACAAGTCGGAGAACCGCGTGATCGCGGTACTCGACTGGGAGTTATCGACGCTGGGCGATCCGATCGCGGATTTCAGCTACCTGATGCTCAACTGGCACAACCCATCGGAAGGGCGTGCCGGCCTGCTCGATCTTGACCTTGCGGCCTTGAACATTCCGACGCAGGACGAGGCCGTGGACCGTTATGTCGCGCGCACCGGTTTCCCGGTCCCACCGATGGACTGGTATTTCGGATACAACCTCTTCCGGCTCGCAGGCATCATGCAGGGGATCAAGAAGCGCGTGATCGACGGCACAGCCTCATCCGCCCACGCCAAGGCGATGAGCGAGCGGGTCACTCCGCTGATCGAGCGCGCCTATGAGTTCGCGGTTGCGGCAGGGATGCCGGAATAGGCGCTAGAACGCGGTATTCCAGCTGACCATCGCCCCGGCATCGCTCGGCGCGTGGGCAAAATGCCCCGGCTGGCGGCGAAAAAACAGGCTGGCGGCGGCATTGCCCCACAGCAAGGGCCCGCGCCATTGCAGTTCGCCGATCAGCTCGCGTCCGTCGGGAGCAAGCGACAGCCGATAGGGCGCAAATTGCGCCGTTTCGCTGGCATAATCGTATGCGATGGGCAGATTGAGATCGAGCCCTCCGCTCGCCACGCGCAGCGGTTGGCTTACGCGCAGGCCCAGTGTGTCATGTGGCCCGGATATGCTCGATCGCGTCAGGTCGAACGCCCAGGCATTGCTGAGCAGGTGCGAACCGCTCGCCAGCACACCGCCGGAATGCGGGTGGGTGTATCCCTGCCGCCAGCTTGCGCCTGCTTGCCAATAGGCCCCGAACGACTTGCGCAGCTTGATGTCGGCAAACGCCGTATCGGCGCCTTGCGCACCGAAGGCGGCGTGGAAATAGCCGCCAAGAACGGTGTCTCGCTCCTGCAGCCAGTTCAGCTCCAGGCTTGTCCCGACGCCAGCAATCTCGCGATCCATGGCTATGCCAAAACTCGTCACAGGGTGCCTCTCGGAGAAACCCAGCGGACTGCCTTGGATGCGGCGCGAGGCACCAAGCCAGGCGTCCCCGCTCTCGCCATGCAGCGTCAGCCCCCATGATCCCAATTCCCGGCGCAAGGCAAAGGAAACATCGCTCTGCCGGAAGAAGCCATCGTCTGCGCCCGTTTCAGGCGCGATCATGAATGCAGGGCGCGACTGGCCCTGCAATTGCGCAACAAGCCCGCTGGCGCCCTGCTTCAAGGCGACACCCAGCTGGGTGCCGGGCGCAAGCTTCACCGCGATCCGCGCCGCGATCAACCGGGCCTGATCTGCATCGTCGGAGGAAAGCCTGAGCGGTCCGGCCCAATCCATCCCCCCGGCACGAATGCCATCGCCAACAGTGAAGGCGAGCGACATGGCCTGGATCCCGGTCGATACAGAACGTCCTTGCCGTTCAATCGCGTTGCGCAAGCGCGGCGTAATGCTGGTGACGGTTCGAATTCCGCCCGAAAGGTCATAATTGTAGGCGCGCCGGTATTTGTCGAGCACCACTGCCTGGGGTCCCTGGCCACCGGCGCTCCAGTCCAGCGCATCGCCCATCGCCGCCGAGCCGATCGCCATATCCTGATAGAGCGCCAATGAAGTATTCGACCCGGCGAGAGTGGTGGTGCCCTGCGGCTGGATCGCCGCGGCGATATCCAGGATCCCGCGTCCAAACACCGCATCGGTCCCGGTTGCGCCAGTGTCGCGCGCGCTGGCGAGCAGGATTTCGACAATTTGCGTTGCTGTCAGGCTTGGAAACGCCTGTTTGAGAAGAGCCACCGCGCCCGAGACCTGCGGGGCCGAAAAGCTTGTGCCCGAGAACACTGTCACAAACTGCTGGCCATTGATCGTTTCGACCAGCAATTGCCCGTTCTGGTAGACGCAGCAGATATCCTCACCGCGCGCCACCAGGTATGAGGCCGCATCGCTGCCCGCGCGGTTGCTGAAGTCCGAGAAATTGCCATTGGCATCGACCGAACCGACAATGATCACATTGCCGTTGCCGGCGTGAAGCAGGCTGGAAGCGAAAGGGTCCGGTTGGTTGGGATCGATTCCCGGTTCGGAACCGTCACCTCCGTTCCCGGCAGATACGATCACAACCACTCCAGCGGTTGCCGCGCGCCCGATGGCATCCAGCAGCACTTGCGAAGCGGCGCCACCACCCAGGCTCAGGTTGACGACGGTCGCACCCGAAGCGATCGCCTGATCGACGCCAGCCGCGATATTGATGTCATCGAACAGGCAGTCTGTCGTGCAGCTTCCCGGATCGTCTGCTCTCAGCGCCAGCAATTGTGCATTGAAGGCGATGCCCAGTATGCCTGTATCGTCCCGCGCAGCGGCAGCAACCATGGCGACATTGGTGCCATGATCATCTGTTCCGTCGATCCCGCGATTGCCCACAACATCGCGCGAATCCGCATGAATGCGGCCGGCAAATTCGGGGCTGTCGGAATCAATCCCACTATCGACCACCGCGATGATCGATCCGACCCCGGTGTAGCCCGCTTCCCAGGCAGTGATCGCGCCGTGAAAGCCCGGCCCATCCGAGTCTCGATATTCCTGCGTGTTGAAGTTCGTTGCGGGTGGCGGCGGAGGAGGTGGTGGCGGTGCTGGTGGCGGTGCTGGTGGTGGGGCCGGTGTGCTGATCGGGCTCGCGCCACCGCCTCCACCGCCACAGGCGGATACAAGTGCGCAGGCCGCAGCGATCGCAACCACTTTGACAGTAACAGGACAATTGCCGGGGTTTGACATTGTGCGACCTCATTCGACCCACCCCGTTAATTCATTCCAATAGGTGCAGGGTTAGCAAGCTGGCAAGGAATTCTATCCCCCGCACACTTGCCGCACCGGCTCGCCATCGCTAGCAGCGCGCAATTCATCGAATTTCTTCGCCGGAGCACATATGTCTCAAGATCTGATCGACGCCATCGAAGCAGCCTGGGAAAAACGCGCTGAAGTTACCCCGGCCAGCACCGAAGTGCGCGAAGTGGTCGAAGCTGCCATCGAACTGCTCGATAGCGGAAAGGCACGGGTCGCCGATCCGGATGGCGCTGGCGGTTGGAAGGTCAACCAGTGGCTCAAGCAAGCGGTGCTGCTGTCATTTCGACTGAATGATAACCGCGTGATGGATGGCGGCTCGGCCGGCAATCCGGCCTATGACAAGGTGCCATCGAAATTCGCGGGATGGGGTGCGCACCGCTTCAGCGAAGCCGGTTTTCGCGTCGTGCCCGGCGCGATCGCGCGGCGCGGCTGTCATATTGGCAAGGGCGTTGTGTTGATGCCCAGCTTTGTCAACATCGGTGCCTATGTCGATGATGGCACGATGGTCGATACCTGGGCCTCGATCGGATCCTGCGCGCAGATCGGCAAGAACTGCCACATTTCCGCGGGCACCGGGATCGGCGGCGTTCTGGAACCGATGCAGGCCAATCCCACGATCATCGGTGACAATTGCTTCATCGGCGCGCGTTCGGAGATTGTCGAAGGGGTGATCGTCGGCGAAGGCTGCGTGGTGGCAATGGGCGTGTTCATCACCCAATCGACCAAGATCGTGACCCGCGAAACCGGCGAAATCATCACCGGGCGCATTCCACCCTACAGCGTGGTTGTTCCGGGCTCGCTTCCCGGCAAGCCCTTGCCCGATGGCTCGCCCGGCCCCTCGCTCGCCTGCGCGGTTATCGTCAAGACGGTCGACGCACAGACTCGTTCAAAGACTGAAATCAACGATCTACTGCGCGACTGATTGTCATTTGCAAATTGCATGGCATCCGGCCCCGATCAGGAGTATTATGCTGGTATCGGGGGCATGGAAGGAGAAGGCCATGCATATGGAAGGCGACGAGATTCACGTCAGCGATACCGAAGCAAGTGGCGGTTCAAAAGAAGGTGTGGTTCGCTGGGTCTTGGGAATAGGGACCCTTGTTGCGATTATCGTACTTTCGACCGAGTGGATTGGACTGTCTATTCTTGGCTGAGCGAATTTCGGTTCAATCCGAAGTGACCTCAGTTTCAATCGGCGGCACATCGCGTTGGTCGGCAGCAAATCGTTCGGCTTGGCGCAAGACCCGCAGGATGTTGCGGCTGGCAATCATCTCCAGCTCCGCCTGGGAATAGCCGCGCCGCGCCAGCTCCACGAACAGTGCTGGATAGCCAGCGACATCCTCCATTCCGGCAACGCCGATCGGCATGCCGTCGTAATCGCCGCCCAGGCCGATGTGCTCTACCCCTGCAACTTCGCGAATATGATCGATGTGATCGGCCATGTCCGATACAGTTGCGGCTGGCGGCCCATTGGCCGTGTCCCACTCCTTTAGCCCCGCGGCCGACTGATCGGACTGTCCAGGCCACAATGTTTCGAGCCGCTTCTTTTCGGCTTCGCGCCGCGCAAACCATTGGCGGAATTCCTCGCCAACATAGGTGGGCAGGGCGACAACCATCACCACTCCGCCATTTTCCTTCAACCGTACAAGGACTGCATCGGGTACGTTGCGTGCATGGCCGTTTACCGCCCGCGCACCAGAGTGACTGAAAATGACCGGTGCCTGGGCCACATCCAGCGCGTCCATCATCGTTTTCTCGCTGACATGCGAAAGATCGACCAGCATCCCCAGCCGGTTCATTTCGCGAACGACCTGCTTGCCGAACTCGGTCAAGCCATCATGCGCCGGCGTATCCGTGGCGCTATCCGCCCACGGCGTATTCTTCGAATGCGTCAGCGTCATATAGCGCGCGCCTAGATCGTACATCTGGCGCAGCACCGCCAGGCTCGACCAGATCGAATGGCCGCCCTCCATCCCCATCAGCGACGCGATCCGCCCGTGTGCCATAGCATCTTCGACCTGATCCGCTGTCAGAGTGATCTGCAGCGATTCAGGATATTTCGCGACCAGCCGCTTGGTTACGTCGATCTGCTCGAGCACAGTCTGGACCGCCTTGGGTTCGGGTAGCGCGGCCGAGACATAGACCGACCAGAACTGGGCCCCAACCTTGCCCTGGCGCAAACGAACCAGGTCGGTGTGCATCGCACCCCGGGCAAAGCTGCTGGGCGGTGCATCATGGGTGTCTTCAAAGTCGAAATCGGCCAGGATATTCTTGTACCGTTCGCGCAGCGCACCTGGCACATCGTTATGTCCATCAAACACTGGCGCGGCCTCGAGTGCTGCTTTCGCCACATCCTCGGGCGAGGTCTGCGCAACTGCCGGGGTAGCGGCAAGCGCAATTGCAAGCAGGCAGGTCGGAAAGATTCTCATCAACGCATCTCCGCAATTCGGTGTGTGCTCGATGCCAGATTGGTCAAAGTAAGTAAGCACCGAGCAAGCCCAGGCAAAGCATTTGCTGCGGTGAACCGCACCGATCGAGGGAACACGCGATTGTCGCGCAACATTTGCCAATGCCCAAGGCATCGGTGCGAAGCACTAGCTCCGCAAGAATAGCGGACAGCTATCCAAAAAGTCGGCGGCGCGGGGGTTCACGTTCGCGCCGCCGAGACCAGGTTACGTTAGCTGAGGTGCTTCGAAACCGCAGCGGTCATCTTGAACATCGAGATCTGCGCATTGCCGATCACCGCGCCAAGCTTGGCATCGGGATTGATCTGGCGCTTGTCCGTCTTGTCCTGCAGGCCATTGGCCTTGATGTAGTCCCACACTTTCGACGTGACTTGGGCGCGGGTCATAGGGCCCTTGCCAATCACGCCTTCAAGCGCTGCCGAGAGTGTCACCGGCTTTTGCAGTGCGTTACCAGCCATTGTCAGTTCCTTTCCTAGTTATGGCCGTTGATTATTCGA
>SBHJ01000069.1 GCA_006226465.1 Alphaproteobacteria bacterium
AGCGATCGTCTGATCAGGAACAGCCCCAGCCCAACCCCGATCGCCCATCCGATGACGGAGGCATAGGCGGCACCGGCGATCCCGAACCCCTTGAACCCAAATGCGCCGGTGATCAGCAGCGGATCGAGCACCCAGTTTGCCGCAGCATAGCTGATCGAGACAAAGAAGGTCATACGCGCCTCGCCCTGGCCGCGAAGCACTCCGCTGATTGCCAAGATCACCATCATCAGCATGTATCCAGGGGCCAATGGAACCAGATATGCGCGAATTAGCGGGAGCAGATCATCAGGAGCCAGCATCAACCGGAACAATGAGTTGGTTCCAAACAGCAGGGCGATTGCGATGATTGCTCCGAGTGCGAAGGCCAGGACAATTCCAAGATTGGCGCGGCGATGTGCCTTGGCCACATCGCCTTCGCCAAGCGCCCGTGCAATGACCGAATTGATACCTACCATCATACCCACACCTAGGCTGACAAGCACGACGCCAATAGGGAAAATGAAGGAAATCGCTGCCAGTTCGGAACTGCCCAACTGGCCGATGAAGTAGGCATCGACCAGGCCGATTGACATGGTTGCGGCCACTCCCATGACCATCGGCAGGGTCTGCGCGATCAGATGAGTGCGGATCGGCCCGCGGGTCAGCTTGGCGTTGGCACTCATCGTGATTGGGAGTAGCGCTGTGCAACCCCGGCTGCAAAGCAATTTGCCGAGCCAAAACTGCGGTTAGTCGGTCGTCTGCGGCTTGTGGAACGCAATGCCCACATGCGATAGGCGAATTGGTTCCAGCCAAGAGGAGTTCGCGCGCCGATGACGCGCATGACCGTTAACGATCGCCCGGTCCAGTTCGATATGGACCCGCAAACCCCGCTGTTATGGGCGCTGCGCGATGCGGCGAACCTGACGGGCACCAAGTATGGCTGCGGCAATGGCGACTGTGGCGCATGCATGGTGATCGTAGATGGGGCGGCGCTGCGGTCTTGCCTGATAACCATTGCCGAGGCCGAAGGGCGGTTCATCACCACGATCGAGGGGCTTTCGCGCGATCGATCGAATCCGGTTCAGCAGGCCATGGTAGCCGAGCAGGCGATCCAGTGCGGTTTTTGCACTCCGGGGATCGTGATGGCCGCTGCCGCGCTGATCCAGTCGAACCCCGCCCCCAGCAAGGAAGAAGTCGAGGCGGCGGTTCCGAACCTTTGTCGCTGCGGGGTCTATCCGCGGCTGGTCCGGGCGATCCAGCGGGCAGGGCGTGTGGCGCGAAGGCAGGAGCGGATCAACGCCGCTCCCGCCCCCGGTATCAGTGCAGCAGATGCCGCGAGGGTTGTTCCGGCAATTCGCCCGCCGCAGCGTGGGAAAGGTTCCGCGGACTAGCGCGGGGAAACCTCACATCTTCAGGCGTACGCCAAACCGCGCACTGAACGGGGTTGCCGGCTGGATATTGTTGTTGCCGTGTGCGCTGGGGTAATAGGTCTCGTCGAACAGGTTTTCGACATTGACCTGGACCGACAATCGTTCGCTGATATCCCAATAGGCTGCGGCGTCGAACCGCCAATAATCGGGCAGCTTTACGGTATTGCTGACTGATGCGAATTGTTCGTCCTGATAGATCGCGCCAAGGCCAAGACCGAACTGTTTGGACAGCTGGAAGCGATTCCAGATGCCGAGTTGGTGCCTGGGCAGTTGTTCCAGGCGCGCGCCAACTGGCGCTGCCGAAGTCGTGTTGCGGATTTCGCCGTCGAGATAGGTGTATCCGATGTTGGTCTGCCAGTACTCCGTGATGCTGCCGGCAAGGTTCAGCTCGATCCCCTTGGTCCGCGTGCTGCCGGTGAGGACGATGTTGCCCGGGATGAGGGGGTCTGGTGCGGTCGTATTGGTGCGATCGAGCTGGAATAGCGCGGCGGTAAGGAACAGATCGGGTTGGATCAGCCATTTCGCGCCCAGTTCGATATTCTCGAACTTTTCCGGGTCCAAAGCTGCGGTCGATGATGACAGGCTGATAAACTGATCGCCCGATTGCGGGAGGAAGCTTTGCGCATAGCTGGCATAGAGCGAAAACGTCTCGGATGGTTTCGCCACCAGGCCAAAGCGCGGGCTGACCATTTCATCCTTTCGGCCCTCGGTCGCGCCCGAAAGCTGATCGCGCGTGTCGAGATCGAAGCTGTCCCAGCGCAGTCCGGCGATCAGCTGCAAATGCTCGCCGATCTCGATCTGATCCTGCACATAAGCGCTGAGTGTGGTCACCTGGCTGTCGCGCGCACGGCTGGGAGCGGCGAGCGAGATAGCCGGAATCGCGAGCTTGCGCGCCAGCGGCACCGAGATACTGGCGGCCGGTCCACCGGTCGCTTCGAATTGGGCGATGCGCCGGGAATCATCAGTCTGCTGGTCGCCAATTTCGAACCCGGCCAGAACGGTGTGCTTCACGCGTCCTGTCGAAACCTGCCAGATCAGATTCGCCTGGCCGATCAGGTTCTGCCTGTCGGTCAGGTTCTCATAACCGGACAAGGACACACTTGTGCCATCGGTCGCACCGGGAACGACATTGGCATACAGTTTGTCATAATCGGCGAACTGGAGCGATGCATTGGCGCTGAGATCGCCTGAGAATTCGTGCTCGATCCTTGTGCGAGCAATATGCACCCTGGTGTGCGAGGTGTTGAAATCCGGATCGCCAAACAGTGTCTTGTCATAACCGGCGAGTGGGGCGTTGTTGAGTGCGGGGATCCCTCGATCAGCCAGGCGCCTGTCATCGTCATAGGTGTAGTGCGCAGTGAGGCGAGTTTCAGGCCCAAGCTCCACCGTGAGGGTGGGCGAAATACCAATGAAGCGTCCTTCATAGAAATCGCGCTGATTGCCGAATTCCTCATAGGTTGCATTGACGCGCAGCGCAGCAATGTCGCTTATGCGACTTGTCACATCGCCCGCCAGCGCGAATGCTCCAAAGCTGTCGACCGAAGCATCGAAACCTGCCGAATTGCCATTAAGCAGCGCGGTTTTGCTGACCCGATTGATCACTCCACCGCCGCCGCCGCGTCCAAAGATCAACGCATTGGCCCCCTTCAGTACCTCAATGCGTTCAATATTGTAGAGCGAGCGATAGTATTGAGCATCGTCGCGCAACCCATCGAGGTAGAAGTCGGCGGTTGATTCCTGACCGCGAATGAACACGGCATCGCGATTTCCCTCGCCCGATTCCAGACTGACGCCGGGAACGAAGGCCAAGGCGTCGGCGAGCTGGCTGACGCCTTGATCCTCCAATTGGTCGCGCGTGATCACGCCTATCGTCTGGGGGACGTCGATCAGCGGGGTTGGGGTCTTGGTGCCGCTTGATCCGTCATCTTCGACATAACCCTGGCGCTGGCCGGTCACCACGATATTGCCCGGCAAGTATTCACGTTCGTCAGCGGCATTGGCCATGGCAGCCGCCGGGATCATTGCCATCGCCGTGAAAGAGAGGATCGATAGGCGGGTGGGCAGGGAGGTCATGAAAGCACTTTCTTGCGAATGATTCTCGTTATGAATTGCCCGTTATTGCGAATAAGTCGCAATTGCAACCCATCAATGACGCTTGGCGAAGAAATTGTCCGCTGCTAGTCGGACCGCGTCCCGAAGGAACAGGAGAACACGGTGAAGGCGACCATCTGGCACAACCCCAACTGCGGCACGTCGCGCAAGACGCTCGCGATCCTGGAGAACCTTTCGTTGGTCGAATTGACGGTGGTTGAATATCTCAAACAACCGCCTTCAGCCAAGAAACTGGCGCAACTCTATCGCGACGCGGGAATCACACCGCAAGAGGGATTGCGTCTGCGTGGAACCGATGCAGAAGAGCGCGGCCTGCCCACTGCCGATGCGGAGATCGTCCTGGCGGCGATGGTTGCCGATCCGATTTTGATCAATCGCCCACTGGTCGAAACCGAAAAGGGCGTGCGGCTGTGCCGCCCGCAGGACACAGTGCTGGAAATCCTCTGACCTGTCGATCCTAACGCCGTTCTTGCACCAGCGATTCATCGCTGTCCAGTCGCTTCCATGCTAGCAGGAAGACAGCCAGACATAGCAGGCAAATCGTCGAGAACCCGATCACGGGGTGGTGACCATAAAGCCAGACACCGACTGCGGGTGCGACGATATAAGCGGCGCCATTGACCGAAGCGACGATGCCGCTGACCTGCCCTTGTTCGATGCGCGTGACCGCCAGCGACGTGCCTGCGGTAAACCCCGGACGATAGAGCCCGAAGCCGAGCGAAGCGATCGCGAAACCGACCGCGATCGAATGCAGGTCATGCGATACTGCAAAGGTCACCGTACCTAGCGCGGCCAGCGCAACGCCCCACATCGTCGATGCACGCGGGCCCAGCTTGAGCATGGGGATCAGGCCCCATTGTGCCAGCAGCGTAGCGATCGCACCACTCATCAGGACCAACCCGATCGGGCCGGTCCCTGCGCCGGGATCAGCCCGCAGGCCTAGGCGGTCGAGGATGAAAAAACCGATGATGCCCAACATGGCAGCTTGGGCATGTCCCCCCAGTAGGCCCGCGACCAGCCAGGGCCTTAGCCGCTGATCGCGCCACGACAGGTCGGGAATTTCCGGCAGGTCAGAGGCGGCAACAGGCGATTCTTCGTAAAGTTTGTCCTCATCGCCATCGTCGGTCGCGCTCCGAAAACGTGGGTTCGAGCCAGCGCTGAAAGGCGCGGCCATTACTTCGCCGCGTGCTGCGAATGTCGGTGTATCGTCGGGAAGTTGAATGCGTAACGCGATCAATACGACTACCGCAATCAGCGCAAAGGCAAAGAACGGCCCGACGAGGCCGGTCTGCTCGAAGATCAGCATCGGCGCCAATGCCGGGCCGATCACTGTGCCCAACCCGAAGCTAGAGGCGATCAGCGCCATGGCCTGCGTCCGCTCGGCGCGTGGCGTGCGACTGGCGACATAGGCCTGCACTGCGGGCGGGGCGGCGGATCCGAACCCGCCGTAGAGGCTGCGCGACAGCGCAAACAGGATCAGCGTGACGATTGCAGGCAAGAAGCCGTTGAGCCCGAACCACAACATCAGGCCGCACAGCGACATCGAGGCGATGAACCCAATCAACCCAACCGCCATCATGGCCTTGCGTCCGCGCCTGTCCGATCGCCGCGCCCACATCGGCGCGCAGATCACCCACAACAGCGCAGACCACGTATAGGCCAGGCTGATCCAGAAATCTTCGACCCCCAGTTCGGTTCCGATAGAGGGCATGACCGATTGCATTGCCGTGTTGCCGGCTGCGGTCACGAGCATGACCATGAACAGCAATGCCAGGCGCTCGCGCGAAATCGGCTTTCTCGCGGGTATCGGCGTGCTGGCGGTTTGGATCGGATCGACGTCTGCCATGGTCATCCCGGCGCTAGGACAGCAAGCCCGTGCTTGCAATGCCAAGCCGCATCTGCAAGGGCGCTGACCTTCGATCGAACCGCACCGCTATTGTGTGCGCAAGACAGGATGACACATGGATTCCAAAGGCTTGGTCATCGGCAATCGCGGGGGTTTGCGCGATCGAGTCGGTCGCTATCTGGCGCAATGGTCGGTGTTCTTCCGCGGTTTCATGGCACACCCTAAGATGGTCGGATCGATCATCCCGTCTTCGCGGTTCACCGTGCGGCGGATGCTGGAGCCGGTAAACTGGCGCGAATGCCGATTGTTCGTCGAATATGGCCCGGGCATCGGCACCTTCTGTCGCCCGGTACTGGAACGGTTGAGCGGCGATGCGACGCTGATCGTGATCGATACCAATCCGCTCTATATCGATTACCTGAGCCACGCGATCCGGGACAAGCGCTTCCATGCCGTGCTGGGGTCGGCGGCAGATGTCGAACGGATCGTGCGTGAGCACGGCTTCGATCAAGCGGACTATGTCCTGTCCGGACTGCCGTTTTCTACCCTGCCAACAGGAGTGGCTCCGGAAATTGCTGCGGCGACGCACCGAGTTTTGCGGCCGGGCGGCGCCTTCCTGGTCTATCAGTTCACCGCTGCCTGTCGCGACTACATGGCACCGCATTTCGCGCAGATCGACGCAGGGTTCGAATGGCTCAACATTCTGCCGTGCAAGCTGTTCTGGGGCTGGAAGGGCTGATCCCTATTCGAAAGTCTCGCTCAGCGTCGCTGGATTCTCGCCAGCGAGCTGCTGGTACATCGCCACCACTATCCCTGACACGAGCATTGCGACGAGCGCGCCGACGATGCCATTGAATATCCCCAGCACCATCAGGGAACCGGTCGAACTGGCGGCGAGCGCCCCCATCATGCCGAAAATGCCGTACATCAACATGGCAATCACCAGGTAGACCAGGAACAGCAGCACCCAGAAGCCGAAGATCCGCCATTTGAACGGCCCGGTCAGGCGCCAGGATCGCAGCAGCGCTGTGACGGGGTTGAGCTGACCTTCCAGCATGATCACCGGCATAGTCACGGAAAGGCGCGTCATCAGGAAGCCAATTGCAGCGAGGATCAGCAGCACGCCAAGCACTCCAACTCCCGATGAGCCAGTCGAAGCACCCAGCACGGTCACCGGCACCATCAGGACAAGAGCAACCACCATGTAAGCCAAAATGAACAGTATCAGGCAGGCGACCATGGTCGGCAGCGATTTGAATCCACGCCCGATCGCCTCACCCACAGTCGGCCTGTCGTCTCCCATCATTGCGACCATCGCAAGATATCCTACAAATTGCGCAACCAGAGCCAGTAGGCCCCAGCCCATCAAGCTGCCGAGCATGCCTTGCATCTGCGCGGCCACTTTCTGGGGATCGCCGGTGGGATCCATCAACATTGCCAGATCGGGAATGGCGAGATAGATCGCGGCGCCTGGCAGAAACAGGAACACGCCGGCGATCACCGCCAGGAGTTGGAAATTGGCGCTGACCAGAGCAGTGGCGCGCTGCCAGGTGGCATTCATATTGAAACTCATCCGAACTCTCCCTCGCGCACTCGGCAACTACCCCCTTGATAAGCGCTATGAATGGTCCCACGCAATCCCGCATGAATCGAATGTCGGAAGATTTGATCGAGTGGCGGCGCGATTATGCGCAGCTGCCCTATCGCGCGACATTGGAAGAGATGGAACGGCGCAATGTAGCAATCGCGGCGGGTAAGGCGGACGAACTGATCTGGCTGCTCGAACATCTGCCGGTCTATACTGCAGGGACAAGTGCGGCAGCCGACGAGTTGCTTGATCCGCGGTTCGATGTGGTCGAGGCGGGGCGCGGCGGGCGCTATACCTATCACGGTCCGGGGCAGCGGATCGGCTACGTGCTGCTCAACCTCAATCGCCGCGGCAAGGATGTTCGCCGCTTCGTTCATGGTCTGGAGCAATGGGTAATCGCGACGCTTGCGGACTTCGGGATCGAAAGCTGGGCGGTCGATGGCCGAGTCGGCATCTGGTGCAGCGATATAGACGGGCGAGAAGCCAAGATCGGCGCGATTGGCGTGCGCGTGCGCCGATGGGTCACGATGCACGGCTTTTCGGTCAACCTCGACCCTAACCTGTCGCACTTCGCGGGAATAGTCCCATGCGGTATCGAGGAATTCGGTGTCACCAGTTTGGCGCGATTGGGCCTCGACATTTCACCGCGTCAATGGGACGAGGCGTTGATGGCCCGGTCGCATTCCTTTCTTGCCGGCCTGGCTCAATCGACGGAACCTAAACTATGACCTTGCGCCAATTGCTGACGATCGCTTCGCTATTCGCTCTAACGGCCTGCACCGGTAGCAACGCCCCGCGCGAGGAAGGCGGCGCCGGCGAGGCCGAAGGCGAAGTTCTCGGTGGATCGATCAGCGACGAGATGCTGCCGCTTGATGCACTCAAGTCCCAATCGCCGCCGCTCAAGGCATCGCCTTCCGCCGCGGGTGACGAAGAAGTCGCCGAGGAAGGCGAGGAATCGCAGGGCGATGAAGCGGGGGCAGACGCTCCTGCCG
>SBHJ01000268.1 GCA_006226465.1 Alphaproteobacteria bacterium
GGCTTGGGAGCGGGTGCGTCCTGCGCCATGGAAGGAGTTGAGACGAAAAGCGCAATTGCAGCCAATGCGTGAGGTATGTGTTTGATTGTCATTCAGGCCTCCCAGTCAGTCGGTTACGGGTTAGATTGCCGTCCAGCTGGTGCAATTGGCGTTCTACTGAAGGCATGTGCGGGCAGACGGGCGACGTGGACTTTGCCTCTTTTCCTTTGACTTTTTGCATTGCAGCATACATAGGCGCGCACAGCGAAACGCGCGAGCCAGCGTGAAGCGGCGGATAAAGAAAAGACCGCCCCGGCCGCGTTTCGGTTTTACCCAAGAGACTTCCCTATTCACGCGGGTCGTTTTGACACCCGCGCCGCGCCCGGATTCCATGCGGATTCCGTGAGCGCGCCGCATATTATGCGAGTTTACATGACTATCACTTTTAACGATCTCGGGCTGTCACAGCCCGTGCTTCAGGCCCTCGATATGAAGGGCTACAACACCCCAACGCCGATCCAGGAACAGGCCATTCCGCCTGTGCTGGCTGGCCGTGACCTACTAGGTATCGCACAGACAGGCACCGGCAAGACCGCTGCTTTCATGCTGCCCAGCATCGACCGTCTGCGCGCAGCCGAAAATCAAATCCCGTTCAAATCCTGCCGTATGCTGGTGCTTGCCCCTACGCGTGAACTGGCCGGGCAAATCGCCCAGAGCGCCAAGGATTACGGCGCGCTGGCTGGCCTCAAGGTGCACAGCATCGTTGGGGGCACTTCGGTCAACAAGGATCGCAACAAGCTGCACCGTGGCACCGACATCCTTGTGGCCACACCGGGCCGCCTGCTCGACCTGATCGACCAGAAGGCGTTCAACCTCAACGGGATCGAAATCCTGGTGCTCGACGAAGCCGACCAGATGCTCGACCTTGGATTTATCCATGCGCTGCGCCGCATCCACCAGCTTGCGCCTGCTGATCGTCAGACACTGTTCTTCAGCGCCACTATGCCCAAGACGATCAAGGAGCTGGTCGGCCAATACTGTAACAATCCCGTGCAGGTGTCAGTCACGCCGGCGGCAACCACGGCTGAGCGGATCGAGCAGTACCTGTTCATGGTTCAGCAGGACGAAAAGCAGTCACTGATCGAGATGATCCTGCAAGGCCGGCATCAAGTTCCGGGCAAGCTTGAACGCGTGCTGGTCTTCACCCGCACCAAGCATGGCGCGGATCGTGTCGTGAAAAAGTTGGCACAGGTCGGCATCGCTGCCAATGCGATCCACGGCAACAAGAGTCAGCCGCAACGCGAACGCGCCCTCGACGAGTTCAAGCGGGCGAAGACCCCGATCCTGGTCGCCACCGATGTTGCCGCGCGCGGGATCGATATCCCCGGGGTCAGCCATGTGATCAACTACGAGCTACCCAATGTACCCGAACAATATGTGCACCGGATCGGGCGCACTGCACGTGCGGGCAAGGATGGCGTGGCGATTGCCTTCTGCGCAGAGGATGAGCGCGCCTATCTCAAGGATATCCAGCGCAATACCGATGCGACCTTCGAACGCCTGCCATTGCCTGAGCGCTTCCGCGCGGTGGTGGAGGGCGTCGGACCAACCAAGCGTGCTCAGAGTCAGCCAATGAAGCGGGTCAATCCGCGCCCGGTTGGAGGCGAAGCCGCCCAGCGCAAGCCCAAGCCCAAACACAAGCATCCTGCGCGAGCAGGCAAGCCCAATCGCGGTACTTCTCATGGCGCACCGGGTCAGGGCGAAGGCCAACAGCGTCGCGGCAATCAGCGGCGGAGTAACCAAAAGCGCTTTGCTCGCTAAATAGGGACGAAGCCCGATCGGGGCTCATCGCAATGTAATGTGGCGGGTTGTGGCGCGCAGCCACACTCGCCATATCGCGCTGCGTAGCAGGAGATGAGCCCCATGGCCGAATACGATTACGACCTCTTCACTATTGGTGCCGGTTCGGGCGGTGTGCGTGCCAGCCGGATCGCAGCCTCGTATGGCGCAAAGGTTGCCGTGGCGGAAGAATATCGCTTCGGCGGCACCTGTGTGATCCGTGGCTGTGTGCCCAAGAAGATGCTGGTCTATGCCTCGATCTTTGCCGAGCAGCTGAGCCATGCCACGACCAAGGGCTGGACCATTGGCGACGCGATTTTCGATTGGGCGACGTTGCGCGATTTCGTCAATTCTGACGTAGATCGGCTCGAGGGGCTCTACGGCGACACGCTCGGCAATGCCGGGGTCGAACGGTTCAACGAACGCGCGGTGTTCACCGGGCCCAACAGCGTTAAGCTGGCTTCGGGTCGTGAAATCAGCGCACGATATGTCCTTGTTGCCACCGGTAGTTGGCCGGTTATGCCCGAATTCCCGGGCAACGACCTGTGCATCACTTCGAACGAGATATTCCACCTGCCCCAACAACCCAAACGCCTGGTCGTGATGGGCGGTGGTTATATCGCGGTCGAGTTCGCGGGGATATTCAATGCGCTGGGCAGCAAGGTGACCTTGGTCAACCGCAGCGAGACGATCCTGCGCACCTATGAGCAGGGCGTGGTCGAACGATTGCCCCCAATCATGCAGGCGCGCGGGATGGATTTGCAGATGAACGCGCAGATCACCAAGGTCGAAAAGGCGGATGAGGGTTCGTTAGTGGTTTCGCTGAGCAATGGCGCACGGATCGATGCCGACCAGGTTCTGATCGCTACCGGGCGCTCAGCCAATACTGCCGGGCTGGGATTGGAGGCCGCCGGAATTTCGCTCGGTCACAATGGTGCGATCCCGGTCAATGCCTACAGCAAGACCAGTTGCGACAGCATCTATGCCGTGGGCGATGTGACCGATCGAGTGCAACTGACTCCGGTTGCAATTCGCGAGGGCCATGCAGTCGCCGACACACTCTTCGGCGATAATCCGCGCCATGTCGATCACAGCATGATTGCCTCGGCCGTGTTCTCGCAGCCGTCAATCGCAGCGGTCGGGTTGACCGAGGAGCAGGCGCGGCGTGAGTTCGACGATGTGAAAATCTACACTTCGGATTTCCGCCCGATGGGCAACATTTTCTCGCCCCGAATGGAGCGCGGGTTCTACAAGATGGTGGTCGATGGCGACAGTGACCGCGTGCTGGGCATCCATATGATCGGGCCGGATTCGGCGGAGATCATCCAGGCTGCCGCTGTGGCGGTCAAGGCTGGCCTGACCAAGGCCGATTTCGATGCGACCGTGGCGATCCATCCGACAATGGCGGAAGAGCTTGTGTTACTGAAGTAATATGGTAATACACCAACCATGTTGAGATTGAAGAGATAAGTATGCTCGAAGCCATATTTATGTTTGCTGCCACGGTGCCGGCGGCCGAAATTGACCTGGACCCGACCATTCCCGGAACTATCGAATTTGAGACATCAATCGAGCACAACAAGGAGCTCTTGGCCCTCCTGTGCAGCGAAATGGAGGTTAGAAAATTCGATCCTCCTCAAATGCCGGTTGCGCGGGAATCTCACAATCAGATTGACTGCCGCGGGTTCGAATTCCTCGGGAAGCCGCGTCTTGCCGAATTCGTCTTTGCCGACGACCAATTGAAGCTCGTGTGGATCCTCGTCAATCCAGATGAGCGCGAGCCAGTCGTGGCCGCCATGCGCGCCGCCTACCAGAGCGAGGGCCTGGTTTCCGAAATGGCAATCGGCTTTCCCAAGCACAGGACTGCCTGGCGCAACGAGCCGGCAGAGGTGCTGTTTTACGCTGAATCAGTGGCGCCGTTCTTTGAATCGGTATTCGGCAAACGCGACGACTAACGCGAACTATTCGCGCAGCCGCACAGGCGAGAGCTGTTCGGAGGTCACATCCACGGCCTGCAATTCTTCGGGCCATCGACTACCCGTTGCCAGCGCTTCTGCGGCCATGGCCATGGCAGGCGAGGTTTGCAGGCCGAAACCACCTTGCCCTGCCAGCCAGAAGAAACCCGGTGCAGCGGGATCGAAGCCCGCGACCGGACGATTATCTGGAACGAAACTGCGTAATCCGGCCCATTTGCTTTCGATCCTTCGGATTTCCAGCGTGGTTGATTGCTCGACGCGCCAGGCAGCGAGCGCGACATCTTCCTCCTCCGGCTGGGCATCGCAGGCCTCGGACGGGGTTTCATCCATCGGGCAGGCGAGCAGACGACCGCGTCCCTCCGGCTCGAAATAGAAGCCGGGACCAACAGTCTTGGTAAAGGGCCAGGCAGAGACATCGATCCCTGCGGGCGTGTCAAAGGTGATGACCGTGCGCCTGAATGGTTGAATGCCTATCGGCATTAACCCCGCCAGCGCCGCTACCTGATCGACCCACGCCCCTGCAGCATTGATCACGATACGCGCCGAGAAGCTCTGCCCAGGCGTATCAACGATCCACCGATCTCCCTTGCGATGCAGCGCCGTCACTGGTGCATCGATCGCCAGTTCTCCGCCATTTGCGCGGAGCATTCGCCTATGACCTTCCAGCAGCATGTGCGCGTCAAGCTTGAGCCCCTGTGTGTCCAGCAGAGCACCGACGATGCCTTCGCTGCCCGCCTTGAGCACAGGCACCAGTGCCTGGGCTGCAACGGTATCGAGACGTTCGGCATGGGGCGCCCATTCGCGATAGTTCCCCTCCAGTGTGGCGAGCATGTTTGCCTGCCCCTCCAGCGCGATGAACAGGGCGGGATGCACAATAGATCCGGCATCGCGAAGCGGGACCATGCTTGCCGCAGTGAGTGCGCGCACGATCGGCTGGTCCATGTCAAAGTGGGCGAAGGCCGCGCTACGACCCGATGCCTGAGTGCCAGGTGCGCTTTCAGCCTCGCAAACTACCACCGTGCCATGGGCGGACAGGCGCGCTGCGGCGGAGAATCCCGCGATCCCTGCACCCACCACCAAAAAATCTACTCTACGCATTGTTATCAAACTTTCAGATCAAGTTGCCGATCGCAACCTTTTGTCCTAATCTCTCAAACAGATGGGAGAACGGGGATGGCAGGCACGGTACTCGTAACGGGTGGGACGGGCTATATTGGCGGTGAAGTCGTCGATCAATTATTGGCCAAGGGCTGTAGGGTCCACACCACCGTAAGGAACAAGCAAAAGAGCGAGCCGCGACTGCGCGAACGTTGGCCCGAAGCGGGCGAGCGGCTGAAAGTGTTCCAGGCTGATTTGATGAGCGACGATGGATGGGTCGAAGCCAATGCCGGGTGCGATGCCGTTGCACATGTTGCCTCGCCGTTTCCGCTTGGTCGCCCCAAGGACAAGGACGAATTGGTCATTCCCGCACGCGAGGGCACGCTACGGGCACTGAGATTTGCGAAGGGCGCGGGAATCACGCGCTTCGTCCAGACCAGCTCGGCCGCAGCCATCGCCTATGGCCATCCAGCACAGGATCATTTCGATCACACCGACTGGACCAATCTCGACGCGAACGTCCCACCTTATATCGAGAGCAAGACGGTAGCTGAGCGGGCGGCACGTGAGTGGGTTCAAGAGAATGCGCCCGAAATGGTGTTCTGCTCGGTCAATCCGGTTGCCGTATTCGGGCCGGTTTATAACGACGACCTTTCGACCAGCATCGAAATGGTCAAGCGGATCATCAATGGATCGATCCCGCTCATTCCCAACATGGGCATTTGCGTTACCGATGTACGCGATGTGGCCAAGGCGCATATCCTGGCGATCGAAGCGCCAGCGGATAGCGTACGCGATGAACGCTTCCCCACCTCGGTCAAATTCATGTGGATCGGCGAAATGGCGGAATGTATTCGTCAGCGTGCGCCCGAGCTGTCGGGCAAGGTGCCCAAACGCCGCATGCCGGACTGGCTGGCGCACACGCTCGCCCTGTTCATGCCCGAAATGAAGCAGATCACCGGAGAGCTGGGCAATGTGCGCGATGTCTCGGGCAAACACACCGAGGAAGTGCTCGGTTTCACCTTTATTCCGGCGGAAGAAACACTTGAGGTGACCGCGCGTAGCCTGGTCGAACGGGGGATCGTGAAAGTCTGATGGATATTGCGGGAAAATCGGTCCTGCTGACCGGAGGTAGTTCGGGCATCGGGCGCGAGATTGCGCGCCAGCTGAAAGCCAAGGGCGCGCGGGTGGCGGTTACCGGGCGCGACAAGGCACGGCTGGCTTCGATGCGCGAGGAAGGCTTCGAAGTGATCGAAGCTGATCTTTCGAGTGCGCACGGGGTCGATGGTCTGATCGGCGATCTTGGCGCGCGCGAGATCGATATCCTGATCAACAATGCCGGGCAGGGTGTCGATCATGATTTTCGCGTGGAGCGGCCCGATGCGGACGCGGCTGACGTGTGCATTTACGCAAATCTCGATGCACCGATCCGCCTGATCACGGCCTTGTTGCCGCGCCTCAAGGCCCGCCCCGAGGCTGCTATCGTCAATGTGACCAGCGGACTGGCAATCGCGCCGCGAGCGGGAGGGCCGGTCTACTGCGCCACCAAGGCGGGTCTTCGCAGCTATTCCCAGGCCATTCGCGCACAGATGGCGGGCAGCAACGTCCATGTGATCGAAGCCTTGCCGCCGCTCGTCGCAACCAACCTCACCGCTGGCCGGGATGGGAAGATGATGCCCGCCGCCGAATGTGCTCGTCAGATAGTTGCCGGGATCGAGAGCAACAGCAAAGAGATCAGCGTTGGCATGGTGAAAGTGCTGCAGCTGGTCAATTCGATTTCGCCTGCGCTTGCGCGCAAGATCATGCTGAAGTTCTAGCCAAAACCGTATGGCACCACGCCGCGCCGGTCCGGATCGACCCGGATTGCGCGGTCGCTGGGCGGGAAGGCGCGCTGGTCGCAATCCTCGCGCGGGCAGATGCGGCAGGAAATGCCGATCGGGGTCACCATCCGGTCTGATGCGAGATCGAGCCCGTCGGCATAGATGAATTCTCCCGCATGCGCGGTCTCGCAGCCGAGTGCGACAGCGTAACGGCGCGGTGGGCGCTCGAACGAGCCCGAAGGCTTCACCAGGCCCTTGGCCATTGAGACATAGCGCAATCCATCGGGCGTTTCCGCCAGCTGGACCAGGATACGGTCAGGGATCGCGACGGCTTCATGGACGATCCACAGGGGGCAGGCACCGCCGAACCGTGCGAATTGCAGGCGGGTTGCGCTGTGGCGCTTGGTGATATTGCCCGCCATATCGACCCGGCAGAAGAAGAATGGCACCCCGCGCTCGTTTTGGCGCTGCAGGGTGGAGAGGCGATGGCAGGTCTGTTCGAAGCTGGTACCGAACAGCTGGCACAGCCGGTCGATATCGTGGCGCAGCTTGCGCGCCTCGCGCCGGAAGCGGCCAAAGGGCATCAGCAGTGCGCCTGCGGCGTAATTGCTGAGGCCGACGAAAAGCAACTGGCGCGCGGCGGCGCTCCGTAAATGCGCGCCTTCGACCACGAGCGCGATCTCGTCCTTCAGTGCCAGCGCGACAAGTTGGTGTGCCAGTTGGAACCGGCGGCTTTCGGCAGGTTGTCCGGGATCGATCTGCAAATGCCCCATTTCGGCATCGAAACTGCGCAGGCCGGCCTGGCTGGCATAGATCAGCGAGATCGACAGGGCGTCGCGCAGATAAGCCTCTATTGCGGCGGTATCCGGGCTCATCCCGCCCAGCCTATTGGCGAGTAATTCCGCTGCCCGGTCAAGACTGTCCACGTAGTTGTTTTGCAGGTGGAACCAGTCGCGCACCTCCTCCCACGGCAGGCGGGCAGGGCCGGAGCGATCGTCCGCCAATGCCTCATCGACCATGGCCAGTCGTTGTCCGGTGCGTCGATAGGCCTCGTGCAGCGCGATAAAACGGTCGGCGAGGCCAGGTTGCTGTTCGGCAAATCGGGACAGCTGGGGGGCGTCGAGCGGATCGGCAAAAAGTGGATCGGCATTGGCTTCGCGCAGGGCGGCGAGCCGGGTTTCGCT
>SBHJ01000259.1 GCA_006226465.1 Alphaproteobacteria bacterium
ATCGCGCACACGGAAGGAAATGATCGGCAAACATGCTCCGTGGTCCCGGCCCAGCACCTCCAGCCGGGGGTTCGCACGCCACGCATCGAGCGCGCGCCTGACCAACTGATCGCTGCGATCGTCCAATCCCGCCTGGGCCATGCAATCGCGCACGATCACCGCCAACGCGGCGCGAATGTCAGCGATTACGTTTGGCGTACCGGCCTCTTCCCGCGCTTCGACGCTTGTGCTGTAATCGTGGGTTTCAGGCGAAACGAAACTAACCGTGCCACCGCCAGGCAGCGAGGGCCGTTCCCGTTCCACCGCATCGCGGCGGACAATCAAGATACCCGACGATCCCGGACCGCCAACAAATTTGTGCGGTGAAAATACCAATGCGTCGATCTCGGCATCATGCGCGGGGTGCATCGTCATCGGGAGATAAGGGCCTGCCCCGGCATAGTCCCAGACGATTCTGGCTCCATGCCGATTGGCGATTTGCGTCACGACCAGGACATCGGTGAGCGCACCGGTGACGTTCGATCCAGCTGAGAATGCGCACACCACCTTGCGCCCTGTGGAACATGCAAGCACTTGCTCCAGCACCGCCAAGTCCGGTCCCCCATCGGGTGCCTCGGCCAGTTCGGTCACTTCGGCGCCACATTCGCGCCAGGGCAAAATGTTTGAGTGGTGCTCATAGGGTCCCAGGATGACCAATGGCCGCTTCCCATCGGCCGCTGTTTGATCAGCACCAAAAAGGCTCACCAGCCGGTTGATGCCCGATGTTGCGCCCGATCCGGTGAAGATCACCGCATGCGCGTCACCCGCGTTGCAATAATGCGCGATCTCGCGTCGTGCGACCTTGCGCAGCGCATTGATCGCTCGGCCGCAATAGGAGGCCTGGGTGTGTGGATTGGCATAGACTGGCAGGACATGTTCCAGCACAAAGTCTTCTACCGGGCGCAGCGCTCGCCCGGAGGCAGCATAATCGGCATAAATCATTCGCTTGGGGCCGAAAGGCCCCTCGATCACCAGATTCTTTCCGATAATGCGGTCGGCCAGCCTTCCAGAAGTCAGATCCTCGGTCATCTCCCGTCTAAAGGCATCGAACAGGCCCTCGGCCGATTGCATTGCGGTCTTCCCGTCGATCTTCGCATGCTGGTTCATTGGCAATGAATCTCACGAGATGGGCGAGAAATCATTATGCAATTCACGCCAATTTCTATAATTATTCGTTCATATGACCTCTCATGTGATCGAAATCGATAATATTGATCGAAAGCTGCTGATGGCGCTCCAACGCGATGCATCGCTCAGCCAACGCGCGTTGGCAGACAAGATCGGGCTATCGCAGAATGCCTGTTGGCGTAGGCTGCAGCGCCTCCAGCAAGCCGGTGCCATTCGCGGCCAAAGGACCGAACTGGACCTGACCCGGTTGGGTCTCGACCTGATTGTGATGGTGATGATCAAGACCCCGCATCACACCAAGCAATGGACAGAGGATTTTCGCAAACACGTTGCTGCGATCCCCGGCGTGGTCGACCTCTATCGGATCGGCGGCGAGTGGGATTACCTGATCAAGGTCGTGACCCGCGGAATCAAGGGATACGATACCTTCTACCAACGGCTGGTCGATGGGTTCGAGCTTTCGGTAGTGACCGGGCATTTCGTGATGGAAGAGATGATCAGCGGGCAGGAAGTCGCGCTGACTTGACCTATCGCAGAGCTTCCCTCTCGACGAATATGTGTGGCACGGCTACCCGTTCGGAATGGAGTCCTTGGTCAGCACCGATTGGCTAGCAAGCGAGCTTGGCACCGCCAACCTGGTGGTGATCGATGCTTCCAACCACTTGCCCGCTGCCGGACGAGACGCCCACTCTGAATATCTCGCCGCACATATTCCCACAGCCCGCTTCCTCGATCTTGCGAGCCTGGTGGACAAGAACAGCCCGGTTCCGGCCGCCCTGCCGCGCCCCGAACAATTGGCACAGCGCCTGGCGGAGCTTGGCGTCAGGCCGGGCGACCGGATCGTCCTATATGACGACAGCGCCGTGAAGACCTCTGCCCGCGCTTGGTTCCTGCTTCGAGCGCATGGGATCGATAGCGTGGCGATCCTCGATGGCGGACTGGCCAGATGGAAGGCTGAGGGCCGCAAGGTTGAGACTGGTGCGCTTGAGGTCGAGCCCTCAGAGCCAGCAAGCCTGCCCGCCCCCGAGAGAGTGCGCTTCAAGTCAGACATGCTTGCCAACATGGATGACATGCGGGAACAGGTGCTCGATGCACGCGATCCCGGACGATTCATGGGCAAGGTGGAGGATACGGTGCACAACCTCCCATCCGGCCATATCCCGGGTTCGTGCAATCTTCCCTTCGGCAACCTCTTTACCGAAGACGGGACATTCAAGACCCGGGAAGATTTGCGCGCGCACTTTGAAGCCGTGGGTATCGACCTCAACAGCCCGATCGTGACGACATGCGGTAGTGGCGTTACCGCCAGCGTCCTGCTGTTTGCATTGCATCTGATCGGGCACGATGCGTGGGCGCTATACGATGGCAGCTGGCTCGATTGGGGGAGCGACCCTGACACGCCCAAGGCAACAGTTTCCCTATGACTGACAGTAAGCCCGACAAGCGCAATGCAACGAAGCTGGTTGAGGCCGGACGGCGGCCCGAATGGACCGGCGCGGTGGTGAACCCGCCGGTGTGGCGCGCCAGCACCCATATCTTTGCCACTGAGGGCGAACGTCAGGAAGCCATCGGCGACAATCGGGATGGTCGTTTCTATTACGGCAGGCGCGGCGCCCCCACCCAATGGGCCCTGGCAGAGGCGCTGACCGAAATCGAACCCGGCGCTCATGGCACGGTGCTCTTCCCAAGTGGCGTTGCCGCGATCGTTGCCTCGCTAATGACCGTCTTGCGCCCCGGTGACGAGCTGTTGGTGAGCGACAATTCCTATGAACCGGCGCGCAATGCCGCGCGTGGCCTGCTCAAGCGTTGGGGTGTGACACACCGTTTCTTCGATCCGCTCGACCTCGATGCCTATGCTGCCATGTTCAGTGAAAACACCAAGGCTGTATGGCTCGAAAGCCCAGGTAGCCTGACGATGGAAGTCTGCGACGTGCCCGCGCTCGCCGCAATCGCACGCGAAAAAGGCGCGGTGAGCCTGCTCGACAACACCTGGGCTTCGTCTCTGGGTTTTCCTGCGCTCGAACGCGGCTGCGATATCAGCGTGATGAGCCTCAGCAAGCATGTCGGCGGGCATTCGGACCTGATGATGGGATCGGCCAGCGCGGGTGAAGCGCTTTACAAGCGGCTGCGCCAAACCAGCCAGCAACTGGGCCAGGTGGTTTCGCCCGACGATGCGGCACTGGCGCTGCGCGGCCTGAGGACCATGGGCGTGCGACTTGAACAATCGACCGCAAGCGCACGCGAAGTTGCCGAGTGGCTCTCTGCCCGCCCCGAAGTGGCGCGAGTACTGTGCCCGCTGCTGCCCGGATCGCCGGGCCACGAGCTGTGGCAGCGCGATTTCACCGGCGGCTGCGGATTGTTCAGCTTCGTCATCAGAGGTGAAGACCCAAGCGCCCCTGCGCGGCTGGTCGATAATCTCGATCTGTTCGGGATCGGCTATAGCTGGGGCGGGTTTGAGAGCCTCGCTTTACCTTTCGAACCCAGCACCATGCGCGACATCATGCCCTGGCCGCCTGTTGGATGCGGGGCTGGTGATCGTCACGGCATTCGCCTATCGATAGGTTTGGAAGACACGCGAGATTTGATCGCAGACCTCGAACGGGGGTTTGCCGCGATGGGAGAGGCATGACCTTACCGATCGAAGCCACTGAAGAGCCTACCGCCGATCCTGCACTCGCAGTGCCGGTGCCGGAAGCCACGCCATCTTCCAAACCGACCCAGCCGATGGAGGCCGCCGAAGGACTGAAGGAGGCGGTATCCGCCAAGAGCAAAGCGGCTGGCAGCCTGGTGGACACGCTCGATTCATGGGCGCTCAATTTCGGCCATGTCCGGTTTTCGCTGTGGGACGGGATCGTGTCGCTCGGCGTGATCCTGCTGGTCATGCTGGCGGCCTGGGCCATCAGCAGGATCAGCGGGCGGCTGGTCAGACGTGCGAGCCGGCTCGACGATACGCAGCGCTTGCTGACCCAGAAGATCCTCACCATCGTCATCTGGGCTGGCGCATTTTTCGTCGGCATTGACCTTCTGGGGATCGACCTTACTGCATTGGCGGTCTTCTCCGGCGCCTTCGGTCTCGCCATCGGATTCGGCCTGCAAAAGACCTTCGGCAATCTGATCGCGGGTATCATCCTGCTGATGGACAAATCGATCAAGCCGGGAGACGTGATCTCGGTGACCGACGCTGCGGGGAACGAGGGTTTTGGCCAGATCCGCAAGATCGGCATCCGCGCGATCTCGGTGGTGACGCGCGACAAAACCGAGTATCTGATCCCGAACGAGAACCTGATGATCAACCAGGTGGTCAACTGGTCTTACAGTTCGCGCGATGTGCGAGTGAAGGCACCGGTAGGCGTCGCCTATGGCAGCGACCTGGAATTGGTCGAAAAGCTGCTGATGCAGGCGGCGCAGGACACGCCGCGCGTGCTTACATTTCCCGAGCCACGAATCCTGCTGATCGGTTTTGGCGAAAGCTCGGTCGATTTCGAAATAAGGTTCTGGATCGACGATCCCGAAGAGGGATTGAGCAATATCCGTTCGGATGTGCTCAAGCGGGTGTGGAGGCTGTTCCAGGACAACGGTGTCGAGATCCCGTTCCCACAGCGTGATTTGAACCTGCGCACCAACAAGCAGTTCGACCGGTTGATCGAAGCCTTGAGCACGCGGGAGCTGAGCCAATAAACCGCAGCTAACAGGGCGGTTACAAGCGCTTTCAAAAGCAATGCTACCCAATCGGCAACCCATTCTCGCTGGAGGGTTGCGGGCAACACGCCGATATTGCCCGCATGGAAAATACAGGCACTATCTATCTGGTCGGCGCTGGTCCGGGTGATCCTGACCTGCTGACACTGCGCGCCGCGCGCCTGATCGGGCGCGCGCAGATCGTCGTGCATGACGGACTGGTCGATCCGGTGATCCTTGCTTTGGCGCGACCCGATGCAGAGCTGATTTCGGTGGCCAAGCGCCGTTCGAAGCACACCCTGCCGCAGAACGAAATCAATGCCCTGCTGGTTCGTGAAGCGCGCGCCGGACGTGATGTGGTGCGGCTGAAGGGCGGCGATCCCTTGATTTTCGGGCGTGGCGGTGAAGAGGCAGAAGCCGCCCAAGCGGCTGGCATCAAGGTGGAAATCGTGCCCGGGATCAGCGCCGCCAATGGTGCCGCTGCGGCGGCGCAGATTGCGCTGACCCACCGCGAGGCGAGTTCGATCGTCAGTTTCGTCGCGGGCCAGTGCAAGGGGTTGTCCGAACAGGACTGGACCGGTCTTGCCGGAAAGGGCCGCACGCTGGTGATCTACATGGGGGTCAAGACTGCTCCGCAGATTGCCGAGAAGCTGATCGAAGACGGACTTGCTCCGGAAATGCCCGTCGCCGTGATTGAGAATGCCGCCCGCCCGGAAATGCGCGTGTTGCGCGGATTGCTCGCCGGACTGCCGGAACTGGTTTCACGAGAGAGGGTAGTCAGTCCTGCCCTTATCGTGATTGGCGAGGTCGCCGCCCGTACCCCTGCGGTTGATGGCGATCTCGCCCTTGCTCGCGTTGCGCTGGAGGCATCTCGATGAAGATCCTCACAGGCAATGATCTGAAGACCGGCGCGGTCGTTTGGTGGGACGGCACTGGATGGTCGCTCCACGTGGACAATGCCGTCGATGTAGGCGAACGCGCCGATGAAATCGCCAGCCGCGAGGAATCGGCTCGCCGGGTCAATGCCCCCTATGCCGTTGCCGCCACGCGCGAAGATGACGGCGTTCGCCCGGCACATATCAAGGATCGCGTTCGCGCCTTGGGGCCGACCGTTCGCCCCGATCTCACGCTCAAACCAGCCGATCCCAATATCGGCGACTGGGTGATCTGATGTATCTCTATGACCAATATGACCAGGCGATGGTCGATGCCCGCGTCGCCGAATTCCGCGACCAGACTCGCCGTCGACTCGAGGGCAAGCTCAGCGAAGACCAATTCAAGCCGCTGCGGCTGATGAACGGGCTTTATCTCCAGTTGCACGCCTATATGCTGCGCGTGGCGGTGCCCTACGGCACGCTCAATTCGCGGCAGATGCACATGCTGGCCGATATCGCGGACAAATATGATCGCGGTTACGGCCATTTCACCACGCGCCAGAACATCCAGTACAACTGGATCAAGCTGGAAGATGCGCCAGATATCCTGGCCGATCTCGCCAGTGTCGAGATGCATGCGATCCAGACAAGCGGCAACTGCATCCGCAACATCAGTTCGGATCATTTCGCCGGTGCCGCAAAGGACGAGCTGGTCGATCCACGCCCCTATGCCGAATTGCTGCGGCAATGGTCGAGTTTCCACCCTGAATTCATGTATTTGCCCCGCAAGTTCAAGATCGCCGTGATCGCGGCTGAAACCGATCGTGCGGCGATGAAACTGCACGACATTGGCATCCAGATAGTGCGAAATGACGCTGGCGAATTGGGGGCCGCATTCTATGTCGGCGGCGGGATGGGCCGCACCCCGATGGTGGCGCCGCTGATCCGCGACTTTGTGCCGCTCGACCAGCTCATCACCTATGCCGAGGCATGCCTGCGCGTTTACAACCGCTATGGGCGGCGCGATAATAAGTACAAGGCACGGATCAAAATCCTGGTCCACGAGCTAGGCGCGGAAGAATACGCGCGCCAGGTCGAGGAAGAATTTGCCCATCTCCTCTCCCAGGGGATCGAACCGCCACTGGCAGAGCTGGAGCGGATCAAGAACTACTTTGCCGATCCGGCGTTTGAGACCGGCCTCCCGGCCGAAGTGGATCGCAGCGATCCCGATTTCGCCCTGTGGGTCGATCGCAACACTGTGCCGCACAAGGCACCGGGCTATGTCTCAGCCGTCATCAGCCTGAAGCCGGTCGGTGGAATTCCCGGTGATGCATCGGCTGAGCAGATCCACCTGATGGCCGATCTCGCCGAAGAATATAGCCTTGACGAACTGCGCGTGATGCACACGCAGAACATTGTCCTGCCGCATGTCCGGATCTCAGACCTTCATGCACTGTGGACCCGGCTGGAAACAGCGGGTCTCGGCACGCCCAATCTCGACACGATTGAGGATATCATCGCCTGCCCTGGCCTCGACTATTGCAGCCTTGCCAATGCGCGTTCGATCCCGGTAGCGCAAAAAATCGCTCAGCGGTTTTCCGAAAGCGGCCGCACTGCCGAATTGGGCGAGCTCAAACTCAAGATTTCGGGCTGCATCAATGCCTGCGGGCACCATCATGCCGGCCATATCGGCATCCTCGGTGTCGATAAGAAGGGCGTCGAGAATTACCAATTGCTGCTCGGCGGCAGCGAGGCGCAGGACACATCGCTCGCCAAGATCACAGGCCCGGGCTTTGATGAAGACGGCATTGTTGACGCAATTGAGAAGGCGACAGACGTCTATTTCGCTCGGCGCAGCGAAGGCGAGCGCTTCCTCGATACCTATCGCCGGATCGGCATGGAACCGTTCAAGGAGGCGATCTATGGGTGACGACTGGGCAAAACCTCCGATTGCCGGGAGGGCCACCCATGGCTGACGATCTTGGCCGCAGCCCCGACGAGGTGCAGTTCCGCTTCCGCGACGACGAACCAGCCGACCATGCGCAGGTGACGGTCGATGCATTTCTCGACCAGACCAATGCCGTAGCGGTACGGATTGAGCCGGGCGATGACGCTCGCGCGCTACTGCCGCACCTGGACCGCCTGGCGCTGGTCGAAGTGAACTTCCCC
>SBHJ01000197.1 GCA_006226465.1 Alphaproteobacteria bacterium
GCGATTGAACGCGACATGTTCGCGTGTGTGGTTGATTTCCTGGTTGATGAAGGCCTTGATCTCGCGCGCCAATCGGGGCGGCAAGCCTTCGCGGAAATCGCGCAACGTATCGATGAAAAACGCCTCACCACGCGGCAAGCTGGCCGAAACCGAATTGTACCACGCGGTCGCCACCGGATCGTTTGCATGCCACCAGCGCGGCGTATTGTATGTCCGGTCGAACCGCTGGTCACGCACGATCAGCATGTGCTCCGCCGGGGTCGCGCTGGCGTATCCCGTAACTGGGCCGGTTACTGGGCCCGTTTCTGAGGCGGTGATGGCTTCCGCGCCACTCTTGTCGAGTGGGGCAGAGGGTTCTAGGTCGATCTGGTTCTGCTCGGTCACGGGTAAGATTCTATTAGGCATAACGAATCATGGCAAGTCGCAAGCGATTAACCCCCGAAGAATCACGTAGTTCCGCGCTCGAGGCGGCGCGGGCGCTCTTGATCGAAACGGGCCCACAATCGGTGACTTTGAAGGCAGTCGCGGGCCGGATCGGGCGTACACACGCGAATCTGCTGCATCATTTCGGGTCAGCTTCCGGCCTGCAAAAGGAGCTTGCTCGGCACATTGCAGAGACGGTGTGCGAGACAATAAAGGAAGCGGTGCAGGCGAGCCGGGCGGGGCTTGGTTCTCCACGCGAAGTGGTGGACCTGGCTTTCGACGCATTCGACAAGGAAGGCGCAGGCGCGCTGGCAAGCTGGATGATCCTGACCGGCAATGAGGATGCGCTCACCCCGATCGTTGAGAAGATCCACGAATTGGTCGATGATATCGCGCCGGAAGAGGCCGAGGGTCACGCAGGCGTGATGCGGCTCCACGAAGAAACGCTGGCGCTGGTGCTGATGGCGATGGGCGATGCGCTGATCGGCGCAGCCCTGGCGCGATCGCTCGGCTTGCCGGAAACCGCCGCACGCGACCGGGCGCAGCGCATGCTCGAAGGTTCACTCGAACTGGTTATGCAGAACCAATAAGCGCAGGCCGCATCCATTCGGGTGCATTGGCCGGATCGATATCCTCCACTCGCAAGTGATCGACCGCCAGTCCAAGGTTGGGGTAGGCGGCCTTGCGGCGCTTCTCATCCGAAGCGGCGAGCGGCACCACCAGCAGTCGGCGGTTGACCTTCTGTCGCCAGTTCATCCGCGCGGTGTTTTCCTGGCCGATGTAGCAACCCTTGGTGAAGCTCACGCCATTGAGTTCTGCGGCATTGGTTTCGAGCCACAAGATATCGCCAAGTTCTGATCGACCTTCGGCGACACCCAACGACAACCGGTGCGCGAGCCACGCATCATCTGCGCGCTGATCCGCATCGTTGACAGGAGCGAGCCAGCGATTGCCGAGTGCGGCAAGTCGAGGGTCGGGAACGCCTTCGCTGTCACCCGCGCTCCAATGGACCGCCAACTTTTCATCCTGCGCAATCGTGATCTTGCGGCGCAGGCGGTAGAGCGAGAGCCGCTTTACGAGATCGTCTGCCACTGTCGCTTCGCAATCGATCAACAAATCACCCGCTCGTCCTGAACCTGTCGAAGGGTCGCGCCAAACGAGGAAATCGAACATGGTCTTGCCCTGTGCGGAGAGCAGTGCGGCATAGGCGGGTAGATTGCCGCTCACGTCATTGGTGACGAGCCCCTGCAGAAAGGCAACCACATCTTCGCCTTCGTCCAGCGGTGAAAGCCGGACGAGCGCGCGGTCAAACAGGCGCGTTTCTGCACTCATTTCGCAAGCCTTCGTTCGATCGCTTCAGCCATCAACGTTCCCAATTTCGGTCCCTGCATGGGATAAAGATAGGGCTCGATCAGTTCGGCTTCCATAACCAATAGCCCGCCATCTTCACCCCGCACCATATCGATGCGGGCATAGAGCGGTAGCTCGTGCGGGATCGCTTCGATGATCGCACGGGCTGCGGCAAGGTCTGTTGGTGCGGGATCGAGCGGCTGTTCGCTCCCACCATAAAGCGATTGCACGCGGTAGTCGCCGGCGGTGGGAAGCTTCACCAGCGCGTGCGAGAACTGTCCATCGACGAACAGGAAGGAATATTCGCCGTCGCTCTGGATTTGCGGCAGGAAAGGCTGGAGCATCATCGGCTGGTCCATGGTCCAGCTCTGGTCGAGCGATGCCTTGTTATGGATCGACTGGCCTTCCGCGCCGGCGCCAACCTGTCGTTTGGCTACAACCGTGTTGCCTTCGAATTGATCGAAAGCGCTGGCGATGTCTCTCGAATCGGCCCGTTCGAGCCAGATCGTCGGGATCGTGGCCGCGCCGCGATCTTCCAGGTCACGCAGGTAGGTCTTGCGCGAATTCCACCGCACAAGCGACGCCGAGTTGCATATCTGGTGCCCCGCCGCTTCTAGCGCATCGAGCTGGGCCAGGAACTCCTGCTCGGCATCGTGATAATCCCATGGCGTTCCAATCAGGATGAGCGGCATTTCCGCGAAGGCGCCGATCGGAGAGCGCCAGTCGATCTCGACCAGCTCTTGCCCGCGCGCGGCCATGGCAGGACGCAGCGCTTCGACCTGGTAATCGTGCTCGAAAGCATCGTCGCGCCGGGCGGGCGATCCCGGATGGGTGCCGGGGCAGGTGAGAAAGCCGATTTTCATGCGCCGCCTCTAGCCATGTGAATGCCGACTGGAAAGATGCGGCGCGCGCCTCTACAGGACCGCGTGATGACCGATACGATCACGATCCGCCGCCCAGACGATTGGCACGTCCATTTGCGCGATGGCGACATGCTGCGCGATGTGGTCGGCTATACCGCACGACAATTCGCGCGGGCGATCGTGATGCCCAATCTGACGCCCCCGGTGACCGATACGGCCAGCGCGCGCGCCTATCGCGAGCGTATTCTGGCTGCGGTTCCCGAAGGTCTCGACTTCACCCCGCTGATGACCTGCTATCTTACCGATGGTACAGATCCGGACGATCTGGCGCGCGGCGCGGCGGAGGGCGTGTTCACCGCGGCCAAGCTCTATCCCGCCAATGCCACCACCAATTCGGCGCATGGCGTGACCGACATTGCGAAGATATATCCGGTGCTGGAGCGGATGCAGGCGGATGGCATTGTGCTGTGCGTCCATGGCGAAGTGACCGAGAGCCACGTCGATGTATTCGATCGCGAGGCCGAGTTCATCCGGCGGCACCTGTCGCAGATCGTCCGCGATTTTCCAGGGCTCAAGGTGGTGTTCGAACACATCACAACCCAGGACGCGGCGGATTTCGTCATGTCGGCTGGCGATAACGTCGCAGCGACGATCACGCCGCAGCATCTCCACATCAATCGCAACGCCATGCTGGTCGGCGGCATTCGCCCGCACGCCTATTGCCTGCCGGTGGCCAAGCGCGAGGTGCACCGTCTGGCGCTGCGCAATGCGGCTACATCCGGTTCGCCCAAGTTCTTCCTCGGTACGGACAGCGCGCCGCATACACGCGCTGCGAAAGAGAGCGACTGCGGCTGCGCTGGCATATTCAACGCGCCCTACGCGCTTGAAAGCTATCTGGCGGTGTTCGAGGAAGAGGGCGCGCTTGACCAGTTCGAGGGTTTCGCTTCGCTCCACGGCCCGGCGTTTTATGGGCTACCCGTGAACGACGAGCAAGTGACATTGGAGAAGGCCGATTCCCCGGTCCCCCACGAAATCGCCTTGCCACACACCGGCGGGTCGATCGTGCCGTTCCATGCCGGCGAGATGCTGCGCTGGAGAGTTCGCGCTTAGGCGGCAGGCTTTTCCGCGCGCCTGCGGCTCAACAAGTCCCAAACGAATATGGCGATGGCCGCCCAGATCAATGCGAAGCTGACCGCTTGTGCAGGGAGCAGCGGCTGATCGAAAACAGTCAGGCCCAGGAGGAAGACGATTGTCGGGGCGATGAACTGGAAGAATCCGATGGTCGAATAATCCATCAGCCGCGCCGCGATGGCGAACAGCAGCAGCGGTATCGCGGTGGCAAATCCTCCTAGGATGATGAACAGGCTAAGCGAGGGCGACTGAGTGAAAGCCGATCCCGCCGGGCTCGCCGCATACCACATCGCAATGCCGGTGGCGGGTAGCAGCAGGATCGTGCTCTCTATTGTCAGTCCGGGAAGCGAGCCGACCGGCACCCGCTTGCGCAGCAGGCCATAGGTGCCAAAGGTGAGGGCAAGCGTCAGGCTGATCCACAGAGTGGTGAGCGCACCAGCCAGCAGCACCGCGACGCCCAGCGCTGCAATCGCTACCGCCAGCCATTGCAGCCGCGTCAGCCGTTCTTTGAGCAGCACAGTGCCGAGCAGCACGTTGACCAGCGGGTTGATGTAATATCCCAGGCTGGCGGCATAGACATTGCCGTTTTGGATTGCCCAGACATAGACCAGCCAATTGACCGCGATCAGTGTGGAGGTGGCGGCGAGCACCAGCATCGCCTTGCGGTCTGCCAATGCGGTTCTCACGTCGGGCAGCTGTCTGCGGAACAGCACGATTGTCAGGCAGATCGGCAAGGTCCAGATGATTCGCCAACCGATGAACTCTAGCGGAGGGACGCTTTTGACCAGGATCAGGTAGAGCGGCAGGAAGCCCCAAATCAGGTAGGCACCGATCGCAGCGGGAAAGCCATTGCGGCGATGTTCGGGCTGCGGGTTGCTCATTGCCTTGCGGCCCTAGTGCCAGGTTTGTCGAACCGCAAGACGGGGGATCATGACCTCCAATCCGTTCATCATTGCTTGCGGTTTACATGAACGAGAACCTGCGCGACGCGTTGCATGCCGTTCAGGTTATCGATCATATAAATGAACGCAAGGATGGATTCGGGCGCAACCGGGTCTTGAAAAATTGGCGGACAGGAGCAGTCAACTCGCTTCCAGTTCAGCTTCACATGCTTGGGTCAACCCACCTTTAGGCCCGGGCGCGGTACCCACCATACCGCGGAAGGCGCCTCCCGGCACAAGCCGGGGGGCGCTTTCGATTCGTGTCGCGACCTGGCTCGGAACCCTTCGTAGTGAGCGCAAAATTAACCCTATTGCGGCATGGCTGGATCGAGAAATTTCATCCTGCGGGAACCACAGGGCCACCGATGCAAGATTTTCGTGCCATTTCGATCGTCCTCGGCTCGCTTTGCGTGTTGGCGGCCTGCGGTCAGGACGATAGCACGGCCATGGCGCGGGTTGAGCGCGACCCTTTGTTGGTGCAGGCGCTGAACGACCAGCTGATGGTCGATCCCGACCTTGCAATGCTGAACGAGGGCAATGCGGCGCTGACGATCAGTTTTGATCGTTCGTTGCCGCCGATCGATGCTTCGCCGGATACGGTGGCGTTGACCCGGGATCAGATGCGGATGCAACTGCTAGAAGGCGGATCGATCCCCGATCTGCCACAGCCTGGCAAGGCTTCAGGCGACAACTCTATCATGGCTGCTTCCTGCGGGCCATCCGAGTCACTCGACCGGTCGGCAATCTGGGCCGCCCGGCTGCCGAGCTATGCGGCGATTCCGCCGCGCGGCGCAGTGGCCAAGGCCGAAGGCGGCGATTTGCCGCGCTGCAGGATTCGCCAGGTTTCCTATCTGACACCGCTCGAGCTCAAAGAGGTCATGCAGTTTCACTTCACGCTTGCCAGCCGGGCGGGGATGAACCCGAAACTCTCTACCCGGAGTGGCGGATCGCTGATCATCACAGCCCAGCGCGAGGGCGCCCGATTGGCGATTGAAGCGCAACAATCGCCCGATGGACTATTGTCGGTAAAGATTGTTAGCGTGGAACCGTCGGCCTAGCTGTCTTTCAGCCCGATGCCGATATTGGCGCGCGGCTGGTCCATCTCGGTGCTGGCGACTGGATAGGCGCAATAATCCGCCGCATAGAAGGCTGCCGGGCGGTGATTGCCCGACAGGCCAACTCCGCCAAACGGGGCAGCTGACGATGCTCCGCTGGTCGGGCGGTTCCAATTGATGATCCCAGCGCGGATATTGGCCCAGAAGCGGTTATAGTCCTGCGGCCCCCCACCGACTAATGAAGCCGACAGGCCAAATCGCGTATTGTTTGCTTCGGCTATCGCGGCATCGAAATCGACCACGCGGATCACCTGCAGGATCGGGCCGAACAATTCGACATCGGGCCGGTCCGGCATATTGGTTACGTCGATGATGCCGGGTGTCAGGAACGGCAGGCGATCGTCGGGCCTGCGCATATGCTTGAGCACCTTGCCGCCATGCGTGAGCAGATGGACAAAGCTCTCCTGCAGGCGCGATGCGGTCTCCCCATCGATTACCGGGCCCATGAAAGGCGCGGGATCGGCGAAAGGTTCATCCACGATCAGCCGCTCGGTAAGCTTCAACAGCTCGTCGATCAACGGTGCGTAAAGGTGTTCCAGGACTACCAGACGCCGTGCGGCGGTGCAGCGTTGCCCTGATGTGGCGAAGGCCGATTGCGCGACCAGCGCCGCTGCATCGGCCAGCTTGGGCGTATCGATCACGACAATCGGATTGTTGCCGCCCATTTCCAGCGCCACGATCTTGGCCGGGTTGGCTGATAATGTTCGGCTGATCGACACACCCCCTTGCAGCGAGCCGGTAAACAGCACGCCGTCGATATTGGGATTGGCGATCAGCTTCTTTCCTTCATCCACCCCGCCCACGATGAACTGCACCACATCTTCGGGGACGCCCGCCTTGTGGAACAGGTTGACCAGGAACTGGCCGGTGGCAAGGGTCTTCTCGCTGGGCTTGAACAGGATCACATTGCCGGCGATCAGCGCTGGAACAATGTGCCCATTGGGCAAGTGCGCCGGAAAATTGTAGGGGCCCAGCACCACCATTACACCATGTGGCTTATGGCGGACCGATGCGGTCCCTTGCAGCGCGCTGTCGAGCCGTTTCTTGCCGGTTCGTTCGGCATAGGCTCGGACCGAAATTTCAACCTTGGCGATCACCGAATCCACTTCGGTGCGCGCTTCCCACAACGGCTTGCCGGTTTCGCGGGCGATCAGGTTGGCAAATTCTTCGGCAGCGGACCGGACTTCATTGGCAAAGCGGCGGACCAGTTCGATCCGGTTGGCGAGGGGTTGGGCGGCCCATTCCGGCCAGGCCCGGCGCGCACGATAGACGCAATCGCCAATGTCACTGATCTTGCCTTCCCAAAAGGCGCGACCAGTCGCCGGTTCGTAGGAAATGAACTCTTTCTCGAAGACGAAATCATCCGACATGCTGGCTTATTCCGTTAGTCGGACGAAACTGATTTGGGAAGGGCGAGGCAAGGTGCGGTTCTCCCCCCATGTTCATAACGTTACGCCCGCCGGATCGGGTGGATTGCCGTGCGCCTCGCCCATTCGGCGGATGGCCTCGATCTTTCGCTCAAGCGGAGCCCAATCGTCGTGTTCGGCGATGGCGGACCAGATCGCTTCGACTTCGTCGATCATCATGCTTTGCGGCGCGTCGTCCTGCCAATAGGGATGACTGTCTTCGATGGCTTGGTAGCCAGAGAGCATGTCGGCCAGATCCCCGCCCGCATTGCGCCCTCCACGATGCGTGAAGAAGAATGCATCGGGCTGCGCCGCGCTCTCTCGCATGGCCTTCTCGCTAACCGAAACAAGCTGCGTATCGGCTTCAGGACCGCGCGGCTCGACCCCCAATCGCCAGCACCATCGCCGAGATATCGCTGCCATATATAGCTCGCCGAAGCGGTTCATTGCGGCGAGCAGCGGTTCGGCCTCTGTCAGCAGACGCAACGCCACCGCCAATTGCCCGCAATTCCAGTGCAGCGCCTCTGGCTGGCGGCCGAATGCATAAAGCCCGGTCTGGTCGAAATAGGCAGCGGTGAACCCCGGATCCCACGCGGGCAGCCA
>SBHJ01000038.1 GCA_006226465.1 Alphaproteobacteria bacterium
GCTGGACGGATCGTAATCTCTCAATCGGATATCCTGATCGCAGTCTGGGACGGCGTTTCCACTGCAAATCCTGGGGGGACGGGGCATACTGTTGTCACTGCACTCGATATGGGTGTCCCCGTGATCTGGATCGATCCGGCGCAGCCGGCCCGCTGGCGATTCCTGCAGACGCCTGAATCGCTCGCCAATTTGGGCCAGGAAATCTCGCAGGAAGGCCACTGGTCTGCCTTGGCCAAAATTATCGAAGCCATTTATCTACCCGATGCCCAGCTCCATGATCCAAGCCGGGCGCGGCGCGGCCTTGCAGCACTCTATGACTCGCATTGGCGCGATCGGAGCGCCCCGCTGACCCACGCCTACCGCAAGATCGAAGCCATCTTTGGCGGTGACGCCCACCGGTTTCGTTCGGTGACCCAGACTTACGAACGACCCGATCAGATCGGACAGGGCAGCGCAGCTGGACTGCTCGAGGCAGCTCGAAACCTGCAAGGTTCCGATCATTCGCATATCGAGCGGATCGAACAACAGGCACTCCAGAACTTTGCCTGGGCCGATGGACTTTCCGCCCGTCTTTCCGATCATTATCGCGGCGGCATGGTGATCAACTTCTTGCTGTCCAGCATCGCGATCGTGGGCGGTGTGGCCTATCTTCCGCTGGTCGGTCCCGAGTTCAAATGGCCTTTTGCCTTGTTTGAATTCCTGGTGCTGATGGCGATTGTCATCATCACCTGGCGCGGGATTACCTATCGTTGGCATGGTCGGTGGTTCGAGACCCGCCGGGTCGCCGAGTATTTCCGCCACAGCCCATTTCTCTTGCTTCTAGGTATTGCGCGAGCTCCGGGCCGGTCCGCCAAGGGCGCGGAGACAAGCTGGCCCGAGTGGATGGTGAGGCATGCGGTGAGAGACATCGGCCTGCCAAACACGACCATTACCGGTGAATATCTACGGGGATACCTGGATCTCCTGCTCCAGTTTCACGTCAATCCGCAGCGCGATTACCACCAAGCCAAGGCCCGCAGACTAAAGGCGGTCCATCACAACCTCGATCGATTTTCTGAACTGCTTTTCAAACTCGCAATCGTGTCGGTCGCGTCTTACCTGCTGCTCGAAGCCGGGGTCTATTGGGGGCCCATCGCGCCGGAATTCGCGGCCAATCTGTCCAAGACATTCACTGTCCTTGGCGTGATGTTTCCGACCTTTGGTGGTGCAATAGCCGGAATTCGGTTCTTCGGAGATTTTGAGCGTTTCGCAGCAATATCCGAGGTAACATCGCAGCAGTTGGACGCCATTTCCCAACGGGTCGAAATCCTGCTGCAGGCTCCAGACAACGCCATCACCTACGGCCATGTCGCCGAACTGGCACTTGCTACGGAAGATGTTGTCGTAAGCGAAATCGAGAATTGGCAAGCCGTGTTCAGGGCCAAACAGATCACCGTACCGGTTTAACTCTGCATGCTGCTTCAGTCGGCCAGATCGTCCCTCCAGAAACGCTCCATCGCCAGATAGGTGAACGACGCGCTCCAGGTGATCAGCACCAGCCCTGCCAATGCTTCCACCCCCGCAACGACGCGGATCGCACCTTCGGGCGCTATGTCGCCGATCCCAAGCGTGGTGTAAGTGGCAATCGAAAAATAGAAGAAATCGGCCGCAGTCGACGTATGGTTCCCGGCCAAGTTGCCCAGGCCCAGAGGGATCATCAACCAATAGGCGACTGCGAACAGCACAATCTCAAGAATATGCGCGATGAAGATGACGGACATGATCGTCATCATCGCTTTCTTGGCTTTGGCCTGCAGATGCACAATGTAGGAGGATCCGTGCCTGAGCGCCTTGAAATGAAGCCATAAAGTCCCGGCGACTAGAAGTGCGGATATGACAATGCCAGCGAAAGTCTGGTTCATGAAACAGGATCGCGTGACGGCCTGCCAAAAATGGCAAAGCTGGCCCACATCTTGGGATCATCCAGGTAGGGCTGGTTTCCCTTCTTGTCTTTGTACATCATCGTTTTCTGCTGCGCGTATTGCATGGCAATTTCCGGTGCATCGCCTGCAACCAACCTGCTGGTAAAATGGTGCATAAGCAAGAGCGTTGCCGGATCGCTGACATTCCACAGGCTGCCCACGACCTGCCCGGCGCCAGCCTTGTACCAGCTGCGCGTAACGCCAAACTGGCCGCCTTCCAGCACGCGGCCAAGCGCCGTCTGGCAAGCACTCATCACGACCAGCGGCGGCTGCCGCCTCCAGTCGGAAAATTGCTCCTGCCGGATGTAGCCGGCATAATAATGCTCTCCGGTCATCGCGACGAACCCGCGCGTCAGTGGATTGCGCGGGTCGGCAACCGCGTGACTGGCAATGTAAACCAACCCTTCCCCTGTCAGCTTATTGAGCGCGCGGCGAAAGGACTTGTGTGTGGCTTGATCCCCCATCAGCACATCCTCTGGGGGGATATGCAACCGTTCGGCGACCATCTGTGCCTCACGCCTTGCTCCGGGCAATGGCGCCCAATCGAACAAGGGATCCTGTGACAGATCCGGATCGCCGACAATCACCGCCTTGCCCAGATCGAGTGAACGGAAATCGAACGTCGGATCGCTCCCCGCCAGGGTCTTGATGTCCGGCATTATGACGAACGACCAATGCTTGGCAGCAAACCCATTGTCGAGCGGCAACGCCGCATAGGGCGCGGTTCCTGTATCCTTCGCAGCAATCACCAACAACCGGCCGGCCGATTTGCCCAACGCAGCGCCGACCGAGCCCGGCAGCAAGGCATTGCGAGCTTCTACCAATGTGTCTTCACGCCTGGCACGCGAGCGCGGAGACTGGTCCTCGCGGATCATCGCCCTGATCGCTTCGGGCGTCGGCGGCGGCTCACCCTCTCCTCTGACACTGCGTGTCCCTGCGATCCGGGTCACACCCAACCCATCGACGACATTCTCCAGACCGCTGAAACGCTCAGGGCTACGGTCAACCGCAACCACGCCTTCCGGGCCGATCAGCCAACTCCACAGGTACCCATCATCGGAAACCTTGTGCAGCAGCAGGAAGGTAGGCAAGCCCGTGCCAGACATGGCGGCAAGCGATGCCTGCGCCTTGCCCAGATCGCGTTCGGCCTGGGTGTAGTCGAGCCCTCCGCCCGCGCTCAATTCAACCCGGCCATTGTCTTCCTTGTTCCGCACCACCCGGGCAGCTTGCTCTGATCCGGCAAAGGCGCGCAGCAAGGCGCGGCGTTGTCCGCGGTCAAGCTCCATCGGCTCGAGTGGTTGGATGGGTGGTTCGACCTCCACGACAAGTGGCAAAGGGGGTGCTTCCGCCTGAGGCTCAGCCAACTCTGCTTTGGGCTCTGAGGGTGGCTGCCCCGACGATCCGCACGCAGCGACACCTGCAAGCAAGCCAACAAGGAATATCTGCCTCATATGCCATCCCTTCCCAAGTGCTTGCCCCGATAGCAGAAACGGCGCAAAATATCACTCGGCGTGGCAACAAGCGTGACATGACCGGTCAACGGGAGAGTGGAATGGGCGACAGGCAGGCATCCGATAGCAAGTCTTGCTCTGTCTTTTTGAGCTATTCCCGGGAAGATCGACCCCATGCCCAGCCGATTATCGATGCCCTGCAAGCCGCCGGGTTCGACGTTTGGTGGGACGGCTTGCTGAAAGGTGGCGAGCGATTTGCCAACGCTACCGAAACCGCGCTTGAAACTGCAAATGCGGTTGTGGTTCTGTGGTCCAAGGTCTCGATCGAGTCCCACTGGGTGCGCGATGAAGCCACCCGTGGACGCGATCGCGGCTGCATGGTGTCGATTTCGCTCGACGGTTCGGAGCCGCCTCTCGGTTTTCGTCAGATCCAGTATATCGACTTCACCCGCTGGCATTCGGATTCCAGCTCCGCACCGTTCAAGGAACTGGTCGAGGCAGTAAACCATGCCAACACATCACCCGGTGTCGCGCTCTCCTACGCTGGTCATACAAGACCGCGCGGTGGACTTTCGCGGCGCGGCGCGATTGCACTTGCCGGAGGATCGGTGCTCGCCGTCGGCGGTGGTATCGCAGCCTGGCAGAGCGGCCTGTTCGGCGGTGGAACCGCACGCAATTCTATAGCTGTCATGGCGTTCGAAAATCTCAGCGACGATCCGCAGCAAGCCTATTTCTCGGATGGATTGACCGAGGAGCTTCGCACCACGCTCAGCTTCAATCCACTACTCGACGTCATGGCGCAGGCGTCATCAAACAGCTTCCGCGGCCAATCGGCAAGTGCACAGGACATCGCCAAGGCGCTCAACGTCTCGAGTATACTCGAAGGCAGTATTCTTCGCGCTGGCGAACGCATCCGCATCATTGCAAGGCTGGTGGACGGCAAGAATGGCTTCGAGACATGGACCGAAAGCATCGAGCGCGACTTCGACGACGTCATCGAAGTTCAGCGAGAAATCGCAACTGAGGTAGTCGATGCCTTACTGGCCAACCTGTTCGCCGAAACAAGGTTCACCGAACGCGTTGGCGGAACCAGGAACGCCAAGGCTTTCGATGCATTCCTGAAGGGTTCCGCGCTTTACGCGTTGGCCCAGGATGAGGCGACCGACCGGGCGGCGCTGGCCAGTTTCGAAGAAGCGACCCGGATCGATCCCAAATATGCGGCTGCGTTTGCGGCGCTCTCGCGTGCCAACACTGTCATCGCCAGCTTCTATGCCAAGGGAAAGGAACCGGCCGCCCATTATGATCGGGCAATGGAGTTTGCGCGCAAGGCGATCGAGCTGGCGCCTGATTTGGCGGAGGGGCATTCGGCGCTGGGTTTCGTCCTATCCAATGGCAAACTCGACCTGGTTGGTGCGCGCGAGCCGTTCGTACGGAGCTTCGAACTTGGTTTCGGCAACGCGACGATCCTGACCAATTTTGCGATATTCGCCGGCAATGTCGCCGAATTCGACGATGCGCGCCGGGCAATTGCCCGGGCTAAACGGCTCGATCCGCTCAATGCGGCGGTCTATCGTACCGAGACACTTGTCGAATTTGCCGCCCGGGATTTCGATGCGGCCCGCAAGGCCGCGCGAACCGCGCTGTCCTATAATAAGGATATCGGCACAGTGCATCGCCTGCTGGGAGACATGGATCTGGTCGAAGGCAGATTTGAAGCCGCTCGGGAAAACTACATCAAGGAACCTGGCGAAATCTCTAGACTGAGAGGCCTCGCCATTACTGCCAATCGGATCATGGGCAAGGCAGCGGGCGAAAGCGCGCTTGCAAGCCTAATCCAGAAATACGGCGACAATACCTTGTACCAGCAAGCGCAAGTCCATGCCCAGTGGGGCGCGTCGGATCAAGCAATCGACGCCCTGAGCCGCGGCCTGGAAAGCGGCGATTCGGGCCTGGTGCTGGCAAAAACCGATCCATTGCTCGATCCGATTCGACAGGACCCGCGTTTTGATGCAATCCTCCAGCGTCTTGGATTGGAATGAGGCTGATCGTTCAGGTCATCACGATCGTTGGAGACGATGAAGAAGAGGGGGAAAGACGATGAAGAAGATTATTCTGGCAGCTGGGATAGGCGCAGCTTCACTCGCACTGGTAGGCTGCTCCGAACAAGCGGCGGATGACGCGGGCACCGCTGATGCGGAAGCCGTATCCGTGGAAGCAACCGCTGAAGAGGCTCCTGCACAGGAAGAAGGCAGCGGGGAAGAAGCGCCTGATGTTGAAGACATGGGCGATGGCGACCGCGCCAACGACACTGGCCGGACACCTGGCGGAACCGCCAATGATGGTGGCCGTACTACCGGCGAATAGTCCATCATCCGGAATCCGGGGTCGCGGGAAAGGCCGCGATCCTGGGTTGCCAATCGTGTCGAGACTGGATCTTCTTGCGGTAATGCGTATGCGTTGGTGGGCATTATTGCTTCCGGCGGCGCTGTCCGCTTGCGCGAGCGATGGTAAGCTCCAGAGCCCCTACGCGCGGACGCCGACGCTTGCCCAATCCGTCGCAACCACCCCGCAGGAAGTTATCGAGCAGGAGCTTGAACCTGGAGAGATCCAGCACTTTCGCCGGTTTCTTGCGCAATTGCCGCCAGTCCACCGGCAAGCTTTGATTTCAGTCTTGTCGCAGATGGACGAAGGTCAGTCTGGCTTGACCGTTGTTACGCACATCTTGCCCGACTCTGTCTTTGGCCAGGCACTTGCGGATTTGTCCTATCGGATTGGGCCGGGTGGCGCGGCCAGGTTTGGCAAATCGTTTGACGAACGACACCTGTATCGTTGGGATGCGCTCAAGGAGGCGTTCGATTCCGGTGTTGATCTGAACCTGATGGCCGGAATTATTCGAAGCCCTCGCAAGGGCGCGAGCTGCGCGTCCGATGTTGTCCAATCGGGCGAGTTGATTAACGAGGAGTCGGAGGCTCGCTGCGAGGAGATCGCACTTAATGACGAACCTGCACTTACGTTTTCATCGAATTGGAATCGCGCTGTTGTCAGGATGATCCTGGCACAGCGGGCGTATGATGCTGCGCCATACCAGGTACAGCTGATGCGCGCGGGCAAGGATCGCGAATATTACCATCAGCCAAAGCGCACCAGATATGAAATGGAAAGGTACGGTCGACGGCTCGAAGACTACGAACGCGATCATGTTTGCGGTGCCGTCTACATTGGTGAAGATTATGCTCTCACTGCAGCACACTGCCTGGAAGGTTGGCGGGGATACGACGGAGAATTCTTCGAAGGGCGCCGGATTCGTGCGGGTACGTCCGATATTTCGCGCGGCGGAGAGGTGATCCCGATCAAGTCGGTCGTGATCCACGAGAGTTACAAGGAAGGCAAAGCCTATGCGGGTTATGACATAGCTTTGCTAAAGCTCGCTAGGGCGCCGAACAATCCCCTGATTTCGCGCACGGATCTTCCCAAATTTCCACGCAACAGACTGAATTCAGGGACAACGCTGGTTCAGACCGGGTGGGGACTGACCGGAGCAACCGACAATTCGCAACTCGCGCGCGACCTGAAAGGCAATCTACAACAAGCCTCTGACGCGCTGTTGATGGGTGAGATGCAGCTTTATGACAATGCACGGTGCGACAGCAATCCGGCATTCAAAGACAAGAAGGTCAAGGTCCGATACGGCCAGATTTGCGTCGGCAGTGATGAGGGCGTTGACGCCTGCAGGGGCGACAGCGGCGGCCCCCTGGTTCTGAAGCGCACCGGCCAGCTTCCAGTCCTGATCGGGATCGTATCGTGGGGCATCGGCTGCGGGATAGAAGGAAGGCCGGCGATCTACACAGACACCGGAACATTCTACACTTGGATTCTGCTCGCCAAGAGCGCAGCCAGGGATGGCAAGATCGTCTACATCAAATAGTGCCGATCCGGATCGGCATCCCGTTTGGTCAGCTTACCAGCCATTGACCTGCCCCATTAGGGTGGCCCACCAAAAATGCTAACTTTGCAAGCGGACCACTTTCACAATGGTAACTCAAAAAATCGCAGGCCAACCCCTCTGATCAAACGTAATGATGCGTCAATTTCGGATAAGACTTAGCTCATTCACCCCGACTTCGCGCCGCTATCAGCGCAATGCAATGCAGCCCCACCGTGGCAGCCGCCAGCGCGGTGATGTCGCTGCTGTCATAGGCAGGCGCAACTTCGACCACATCGGCCGAGCGGATGTCGAGCCCCGCCATTGCCCGCAGGATACTGAATGTCTTGGCGGTGCTCGGCCCGCCGGCCACCGGGGTGCCAGTGCCCGGTGCAAAAGCGGGATCGATAAAGTCGATGTCGAATGTGAGATAGGCAGGACGATTTCCGACCACTTCTTTCACATGCCGTGCGATTTC
>SBHJ01000226.1 GCA_006226465.1 Alphaproteobacteria bacterium
CTCAACATCTTCAACACCAAATATGTGCTGGCCGACCCCGAAACCGCGACCGATGGCGATTATGACGCAATCGAAGGGGTAATTGGCCACGAATATTTCCACAATTGGTCGGGCAACCGCATCACCTGCCGCGACTGGTTCCAGCTGAGCCTGAAGGAAGGTTTCACCGTGCTGCGTGACCAGCTGTTCAGCCAGGACATGCAGGGCGAGGCGGTCAAGCGGATCGAGGATGTGCGGATCTTGCGCGCGGCGCAGTTCCCGGAGGATTCGGGGCCACTGGCGCACCCGATCAGGCCCGATTCCTACCGCGAAATCAGCAATTTCTACACCGCCACGGTCTATAACAAGGGGGCCGAAGTGATCCGCATGATGCGGACCATGGCCGGAGCCGAACGATTCAGGCGCGGGACCGACCTCTATTTCGAGCGCCACGATGGCGAAGCGGCGACCTGCGAAGATTTCGTCAGGTCGATCGAGGACGGGGCAGGGATGGACCTGGCGCAATTCCGCCTGTGGTATCGCCAGGCCGGCACTCCAAAGGTGCAGGTGCGGCTACGCGAAGAAGGCGGCAAAGCGATCCTCGCGCTGCGCCAAACGGTTCCCGCAACGCCCGGTCAGCCCGACAAGGAGCCGATGGTCATCCCGCTCAGAGTGGCGCTGCATAACCGGGACAGCGGGATATTGGGCGCCGAGCAATTGCTGGTTCTCGACAGCGCCGAAGCCGAATTTGAATTGTCTGCGGTCGCCGGAGCGCCCGCGCTTTCGATCAATCGCGGTTTTACCGCTCCGGTCACGATCGAGCGCGAAGCCAACCGCGAGGAACTGATCTTCCTTGCCGCGCGCGACGACGATCCCTTCGCGCGCTATGAGGCGATGCAGGAGCTCGTCGTCGGGCACCTCGTTTCCGCCGTGCAGGGGCTGCTCACCGAGCCGGAGCGCGAGAGCGGCGAAGCAGCGATCACGGAGGCGCTTGGTTCGGCCATCCGCGACAGCCAGCTCGACGATGCGATGCGCGGCGAATTGATGATCTTGCCCAGCCAGACCTATCTGATGGAACAGATCGACAAGGCCGATCCCGGTGCGATCCATTTGGCCCGGGAAGCGCTCAAGGCGCAAATCGGCACCGCTCTAAGCGAAGACCTGCTGGCTCTCTACGATCGCTGCACTGCCGTCGCATTCGATGCGCCAGGTGCGCGCGGTGCGCGCAAGGCGCGAACGCAGGCACTGACATATATCGCCGCCAGCGATCCTGTTCGCGCCGCAGGAATGGCCGCGCAACAATATGATTCGGCGGGCAACATGACCGACCGGCAAGGCGCGCTGATGGTGCTGTGCGGACTCGATTGTCCCGAACGCGAAGAGCGGCTCTCAGACTTCTACCGCCGCTTCGCCGGCAACGCTCTCGTGATCGACAAGTGGTTTTCGCTCCAGGCGCTGTCGCTCCATCCCAAGGCGATCGAACATGTCAAATCGCTGGCGAAGCATCCCGATTTTACGCTCAAGAACCCCAATCGCGTACGCTCACTGTATATGGCTTTCGCGGGCAATCCGCATGTGTTCCACCAGGGCGATGGCGAAGGCTATCGCATGCTGGCGGATTTGATTCTCGCGCTCGACCCGATCAACCCGCAGACGGCGGCGCGTTTCGTGCCGCCCTTGGGGCGCTGGCGCCGGATCGAGCCGGGGCGCTCAGCACTGATGCGCGCAGAGCTCGAGCGGATATCTGCCGCGGCCGGCCTGTCGCGTGATGCGCGCGAACAGGTCATGCGTAGCCTCGATGGCTGATGGTGCGATCGACCTGACGCGCTCGGCCTTGCTGGGCCATGTGCCGCATGGCTTTTTCGGGCGCGGCGGAGGCGTATCCACCGGCCTGATCGCCGGCTTGCAGTGCGGATTCGGTGCCGAGGATACCGATTCTTCCGTACGGCAGAATCGCCGGATGGCTGCGAGTGCGGTCTTGCCTGGAGCGCCACTTGTTACTCCGCATCAGGTTCATTCTCCTGATGTCATCACGGTAACTGAACCATGGGATGACGAGAACCGTCCGACGGCCGATGCAGTGGTCACGGAACGACATGGGCTGGTACTGGGCGTGGTTACTGCCGATTGTGCGCCGGTGCTATTTGCCGATGCCGAAGCAGGGGTGATTGGCGCAGCCCATGCCGGCTGGCGCGGCGCGCATGGCGGTGTGCTCGAGAACACCATTGCCGCGATGGAAGCGATCGGCGCAGATCGGGCGCGGATCGCGGCAGCGATCGGCCCGACCATCGCGCAGGAAAGCTACGAGGTGGACGAGGGCTTCAAGGCAGCCTTCGCTGAGGGCGATTCGGGATTGTTCGCGCCGGGGCGCCCGGGACGCTGGCAGTTCGACCTTCCCGCCTATGTGTTGCGGCGATTGCGCACGGCGGGCCTCGTGCGTGTGGAAAACCTTGCGCTTGATACTTACGCGCTGGAAGACCGCTATTATTCCTTTCGCCGTGCGACCCATCGCGGGGAACCAAACTATGGACGGCAGATCAGCCTTGTGGCGCTCGGATGAAGTCTTGCATGAAAGCGAACAATTCGTGCTGAAAACACGGTTGGCTTTACCGCCCTTTGCGTCTATCAGCGCGCCCAAACCGGGCATTGGCTGCGTATGAGCGGTTGGTTCGCGGTGGTTGTTGCGGGGGAGCTCGATCCGATTTCCCTCAATTCAATCAAGAACATTCTTCCGCCCCGCCATTCGGCATTATGGGGCATTAGGCTTGAGCAAGGTAAGGGCTGATGGCTGAATCAACTGGCACCGCGGCACCCGAAACGGTTGCTTCGCATGGCGAAGACGGGGTGCGTCGGCGCGACTTCATCAATATCGCTGCGGTCAGCGCGGCCGGCATGGGCGGCGTGGCCACACTCTATCCGCTGATCAGCCAGATGGCTCCTTCGGCAGACGTGCTGGCGGAAAGCAGCGCCGAGGTGGACATTTCGGCGATCGAGCCGGGTCAGGCGATCAAGGCGGTGTTCCGCAAGCAACCGTTGTTTGTGAAGCGGCTGACGGCCGAAGAGATCGGCGAAGCCAACGCGGTAGATATCGAAGACCTGCGCGATCCCGAATCACTGGCCGACCGCACCAAGGAAGGCCATACCGATATGCTCGTTACAATGGGCATCTGCACCCACCTGGGCTGTGTGCCGCTGGGTACTGCCGAAGGTGAGGTGAAGGGCGAGTTCGGCGGTTATTTCTGTCCTTGCCACGGTTCGCACTACGATACGGCCGGTCGCATTCGCAAAGGTCCCGCTCCGAAGAACCTGCAGGTTCCCCAATATGAATTCACGTCCGATACGATCATCCGTGTCGGCTGAGGTTTGAGAGACGATTTATGAGCTTTCCCTGGGCAAACCAGTACGAACCGCAGAACGGGTTCATGAAGTGGATGGACGAGAGGCTGCCGCTTCCGCGTCTGGTCTATAATGCTGTTGGCGCCGGCTATCCGGTACCGCGCAACTTCAACTACATGTACAATTTCGGCGTGCTCGCCGGCTTCTTCCTGATGCTGCAGATCGTTACGGGCGTGATCCTGGCGATGCATTATGCGGCCGATGCGACGGTGGCCTTCGGCAAGGTCGAACACATCATGCGCGATGTGAACTGGGGCTGGCTGATGCGCTATACGCATGCCAACGGCGCCGCATTCTTCTTCGCGGTGATCTACCTCCATATCTTCCGCGGGTTCTATTATGGATCGTACAAGGCCCCGCGCGAGATGGTGTGGCTGCTGGGCGTGGCAATCTTCCTGTTGATGATGGCAACCGGCTTCATGGGCTATGTCCTGCCCTGGGGGCAGATGAGCTTCTGGGCGGCACAGGTTATCACCGGGCTGTTCGAGGCGATTCCGCTGATCGGTGCGCCGCTCAAGACCTGGCTATTGGGCGGGTTCGCGCCAGACGATGCCGCGCTCAACCGCTTCTACAGCCTGCACTTCCTGCTGCCCTTCGTGATCCTGGGCGTGGTTATCCTCCACGTTTGGGCGCTCCATATCCCGGGCTCGTCGAACCCGACCGGGGTCGAGGTGAAGAGCGAAAGCGATACGGTTCCGTTCCACCCCTATTACACCGCGAAGGATGGTTTTGCGCTGGGTGTGGTGCTGCTGATCTTCGCGGCCACGGTGTTCTTCGCGCCGAACGCACTGGGTCACCCGGACAATTATATCGAAGCGAACCCGATGAGCACGCCGGCTCTGATCGTGCCCGAATGGTATTTCTATCCGTTCTACGCGATCCTGCGCGCCTTTACTTTCGACTTCATCCTGCCCGCAAAATTGTGGGGCGTGCTGGCCATGTTCAGCTCGATCCTGATCTGGTTCTTCCTGCCCTGGCTGGACAAGAGCCCGGTACGCAGCGGCAATTACCGCCCGCTGTTCCGCATCTTCTTCTGGGTGCTGATGGCGGACCTGGCTGCCCTGTTTTACCTGGGCGGCGCACATGCCGAAGAACCCTATATCATGTTGAGCCAGATCGCGACGGCATACTATTTCCTCCACTTCCTGGTGATCCTGCCGATCGTGAGCTCGATCGAAAAGCCGTTGCCGCTGCCTTATTCCATCACCGAATCGGTGCTGGGCGAAGACAAGAATGCAAAGTTGGGCCAGTCCGCTGGCTCGGCGGCCTGAGGACGAAAGAAAGATAGCGACATGACCCGTATCATCTCCATCATCGTCGGCCTCGGCTTCAGTCTGGTGGTGCTGCTCGCCTTCGTGACCGGTGCCTACACCGTGATTTCGGAAGGTCAGTTCAAGCCCGCCAGCGCCGAAGAAGAATTCCACCTCGCGGCGCATAGCCCTGAAGGCGGCTTCAGCTTCGACGGCCCGCTCGGGACCTGGGACAAGCAGCAGCTGCAGCGCGGTTACCAGGTGTACAAGGAAGTTTGCGCAGCCTGCCACAGCCTGAAGTTCGTCGCGTTCCGCGACCTCGCCGCGCTTGGCTACGAAGAAGGCCAGGTCAAGGCCGAGGCTGCCAGCTGGACTGTTCCGGGGGTCGATCCCAACACCGGCGAAGCGACCACGCGCCCCGGCCTGACGACTGACAAGTTCCCCTCGCCCTATCCCAATGAGATTGCAGCGCGTGCGGCAAATAACAATGCCATTCCGCCCGATCTTTCGCTGATCACCAAGGCGCGGCATGACGGCTCGAACTATGTCTATTCGCTGCTGACCGGGTTCCAGGCCCAGCCGGCAGAGCTGGTCAAGAAGTTCCCCGATGCCAAGACCGGCGCAGGGCTGCACTACAATCCCTATTTCGCCAACCTCAACCTGGCGATGGCGCCGCCGCTGTCGGCCGACGGACAGGTCACCTATGCCGAAGGCAATCCGGAGCCGACCATCAGCCAGATGGCAGAAGACGTTTCGGCCTTCCTGACCTGGACCGCCGAACCCAGCATGGTGAAGCGCAAGCAGACCGGTTGGGCCGTGCTCGGCTTCCTGCTCTTTGCGACCGTCCTGGCCTATCTTTCGAAGAAGCAGATCTGGTCCTCGCTCAAGACGCGCGAAGATTGATCGCTTCTCATTGATCGAAATGCAGCGCCCCGCTGTCCGCAAGGATGGCGGGGCGTTTGATTTTCAGGGCTAACTGAGCTCGCGCACCAGTTCGAGCACGCGCTCGGCATATTCGGGGCGACAGATCAGCAGGTCCGGCAGGTAGGTATCGGCCTGGTTGTAGCGCAGTGGCGACCCGTCGATGCGTGAACAATGCAGGCCAAATGCCTGCGCCACAGCTACGGGTGCGCAACTGTCCCACTCATATTGCCCGCCCGAATGGAGATAGATTTCGGCCTCGCCGCGCACCACGGCCATCGCCTTGGCCCCGGCGCTGCCCATTGCGATCAGCTCGCCGCCCAGCGCCTCGCACACGGCAACCGCTTCCTTCGCCGGACGCGTGCGACTGACCACCAGGCGAGGCCTTGTAGCGGGCCCTTGCAGGGCCTGCGGTTGATCGGAACGCAGGACCACTCCGCCATTGAGGCCCGGCAGGGCGACCGCACCCAGTGTCGCAACACCATCGACAGCCAGCCCGACATGCACCGCCCAATCGCTGCGCGCTTCGCCATATTCGCGGGTGCCGTCGACCGGATCGACGATCCAGCAACGGTTCTTGCCCAGTCGCTCTGCGGTGTCCTTGCTTTCTTCTGAGAGCAGGCCATCATCGGGTCGCTGTTCGCGCAAGGCATGGACCAGATAGTCGTTGGCAGCCTCATCGCCCGCCTTGCCCAGCGCCTTGCCTTCGAAATCGCCGCTCTCGCGCACCGCCAGCAGGATCTTGCCGGCCTCCTTGGCAAGCTGGGCGGCCAATTCGCTGTCGTTCATGGGATTTCCTTATGGACGCCCCAGTGGATCGATGCCCAGGCGCGTTCGTGGAAATAGTACAACACCATCTTGGTGAGGACTTCGGTAATTGCGATGGCACCTGCCGCCTTGACATCGCTGGTGAATAGCCAGCTGAGCAGGAAAGTGTCGATACTTCCCAGGATGCGCCAGCTCACCGCCTTGGCGAAGGAGCGACTGTGCGCTTCGCGCCCTTTGAAGAGGAACATCGGCCAGGCCCCCTTGCTTGCGCCTATTTGAGCGGCATGATTTGCGAAATGACATAGTCGGCGGCTTCCTCGACCGTCATTTCCACCGTGTTGACGCGTATTTCCGGATTTTCTGGTTCTTCATAGGGGCTGTCGATCCCGGTAAAGTTCTTGAGCTGCCCCTCGCGCGCCTTCTTGTACAGCCCCTTTACGTCGCGTGCTTCGGCCACTTCGAGCGGAGTATCGACGAAGATCTCGATGAATTCACCCTCAGGCAGCATCTCGCGCACCATCTGCCGTTCGGCGCGGAACGGGCTGATGAAGGCGGTCATCACGATCAGCCCCGCATCGGCCATCAGTTTGGCCACCTCGCCGATTCGGCGGATATTCTCGATCCGGTCAGCTTCGGTAAAGCCCAGATCCTTGTTGAGGCCATGGCGGATATTGTCGCCATCGAGCAGGAAGGTGTGGCGGTTCATCAAATTGAGCCGCTTCTCTACCGCGTCAGCAATGGTCGATTTGCCCGATCCCGAAAGCCCGGTGAACCACAGCACACGGGGCTGCTGGTTCTTGAGCGAAGCGTGGTCCGCGCGGGTGATGCTGGTCGGCTGCCAATGGACGTTTTGCGCGCGGCGCAGGCTGAAATGGATCATCCCCGCGCCGACAGTGGCGTTGGTGAACTTGTCTACAAGCACGAACCCGCCCAGCTGTCGGCTCTTGGCATAGGGTTCGAATGTGATCGGGCGATCAGTGCGCAGTTCGGCGACACCAATGGCATTGAGGCCCAAGGTCTTGGCCGCAAGATGTTCGAAAGTGTTGACGCAGATCTCGTACTTCGGCTCGGCCACCGTGGCGCTGACCATCTGGGTACCGATCTTGAGCCAATAGGCGCGTCCGGGCTTGAGCGCCTCGTCGCTCATCCACACCAGCGTCACCTCGAACTGGTCGGAGGCCTCGGGTGGATCGTCCGCCGTGGCGATCACGTCTCCGCGCGAGCAGTCAACCTCATCGTCCAGTGTGATCGTGACGGATTGGCCGGCAACGGCTTCATCGAGCTCGCCCTTCATGGTCACGATAGATTTCACGGTCGAGTTCTTGCCCGCGGGGACGATCCGCACCTTGTCGCCCGGCTTAACTGACCCGCCAGAGATCAATCCGGCAAACCCGCGAAAGTCGAGGTTGGGGCGGTTGACCCATTGCACCGGCATGCGGAAGCTGCGTTCCTGCGCGGCGGTGTTGGC
>SBHJ01000164.1 GCA_006226465.1 Alphaproteobacteria bacterium
CAGGTCGAAAGCCTGTTCCGCGATCATTACAATATCCCGCTGGTTGTGGTCGATGCGGAAGCACGCTTCATGGCGGGCCTGGCGGGCGTGACCGACCCCGAAAAGAAGCGCAAGTTCATCGGCGCCGAGTTCATCGCGGTGTTCGAAGAAGAGGCGAACAAGCTCGGCGGGGCGGATTTCCTGGCGCAGGGCACGCTCTATCCCGACGTGATCGAGAGCGTTTCATTTACCGGCGGACCGAGCGTGACGATCAAGAGCCATCACAATGTTGGCGGCCTGCCCGAACGCATGAACATGAAGCTGGTCGAGCCGCTGCGCGAATTGTTCAAGGACGAAGTGCGCGAGCTGGGCCGCGAGCTGGGCCTCAACGAGCAATTCGTTGGGCGCCATCCCTTTCCCGGGCCGGGGCTTGCGATCCGCATTCCGGGCGAGGTTTCGAAAGAGCGCTGCGACATTTTGCGCAAGGCCGACGCGATCTACCTTGAGGAAATCCGCAACGCCGGCCTCTATGACGCGATCTGGCAGGCCTTTGCCGTGCTGCTGCCGGTCAAGACCGTGGGCGTGATGGGCGATTATCGCACCTATGACAGCGTTTGTGGATTGCGCGCGGTGACCAGCACCGACGGCATGACGGCCGATGTCTATCCCTTCGACGCGCATTTCCTGACCCAGTGCGCCACCCGCATCGTCAACGAAGTGCAGGGCATCAACCGGGTGGTCTATGACTATACGTCGAAACCGCCGGGGACGATCGAGTGGGAGTGACGCTTTCCGAAGCTGCGATGACCGACCGGGAATCGGTTATTGCGCTTTGGCAGGCTGCGGGACTGATCCGGCCCTGGAACGACCCGGCGGCGGACTTCGATCTCGCGATGTCATCCGTCAACTCGACGATACTCCTTGCCCGGGACAACAGCGAATTGGTCGGCTGCGTCATGGTTGGCTTCGATGGTCATCGTGGCTGGGTTTATTACCTGGCCTGCGATCCGGCTCGCCGCAGTCGGGGCATAGGCCGCGCTCTGATGCAGGCGGCAGAGGCATGGCTGTGCAAGCTCGGGGCACCGAAGATCCAGCTGATGGTTCGGCGCGATAATGACGAGGCCTGCCGATTCTACGATGCGTTGGGTTATGAAGTGCAGGACGTAGTGACGATCGGAAGACGGCTGGACTGAGCTCTCGGCGCGCAAATTCCGCTTCCTCATGAACCACTAACCCCCTAATCTCCCCTCGGGATAGGGAGGGATCATGGCATCAATTGCGCGGGATGCGGCCAAGCCGCCACGGGCGGTATTCTGGCTTGTGGTGTTGATCGGTCTTTCGGTGCTGCTCAACTATGTCGATCGCGGCGCGATCGGCGTCGCAGCCCCCTTGATGAAAAGCGAGCTGGGGCTTTCCGCGACCGGGTTCGGCGTGGCGGTGAGCGCCTTCTTCTGGGTTTATGCGCCGATGAACCTCGCGGTCGGCTGGCTGTGTGACCGGTTCTGCGTTTACCGTATCTTCGCTGCCGGGGTTGCGATCTGGGCGCTCAGCACTTTCCTGACCGGTTTCATCGGCGGGATTGCGATGCTCCTGGTGTTTCGGCTGTTCCTGGGGCTGGGGGAGGCCATAGCCTTCCCCGGAAGCTCCAAAATCTTCGCGGCAGAGGTTCCCGCCGCCCATCGTGGCATGGCCAATGCTGTTGTAGGTGCAGCGCTGGCATTCGGCCCTGCAGTCGGCACACTGGCGGGCGGGGTCATCCTGGGTCTGGCAGGCTGGCGGGAGATATTCTGGATATTCGGTGCGGTCACATTGCTGTGGCTGATCCCGTGGCATTTCGCCTCGCGTCCGTTCCGCAGCGAGAGTCTGACCCAGGCGATTGTTGCGCCGATCCCGATCCGCAGGCTGCTGCGCATTCCGGCGCTGTGGTTGATGAGCGCGGCGCATTTCATGTCGAACTACGGGTTTTATTTCCTGCTTGCCTGGCTACCGCTGTTCCTGGTCGAAACGCGCGGATATTCCATCGCCGAAATGACGGTGCTCGCCAGCACCGGGCTGGTGGCGCAAGGGTTTTCGGCGCTTATCAGCGGCCGCATCTCGGACATTCTGGTGGTGCGCGGCGTGAACGAGGCAACATTGCGCCGCTGGATCATGGCGCTGGGCCAGTTGATGCTAGGTCTATCGATCGGGGGGGTCTTCCTTGCCGATGGTGCCGATGTCCTGCTATTTTGGTTGGTGCTGGGAGGAATCGGGACCGGGGTGGTCTCCGTCAACATATTTGCCGTGGCGCAGATGTTTGGCGGGCCTAAGGCCACTGGCGGTTGGGTCGGCGTACAGAATACGCTCGGCAATACCGCGGGAATTGTCGGCCCAGTGATCACCGGGCTGATAATCGACCGTCTCGGTGGCTATGAATGGGCCTTCATTGTCGCTGCCGGCGTGACGCTGCTGGGCGCTTTCTGGTGGCTGTTCGTCGTGCCGCCGATCCGCGAAGTGAGCCAGGAATGAGGAGAACTTGATGTTGCCCGAGAAAATTCTCGCCATTCGTCCGGCCATTTCGGGGCTGGCATTGCTTGCCGCAGCCTCCTGTACGCAGCCTGCGCCTTTGACCGAGGGGAGTTGGACGCTGGACAACACCGCGAGCAGCCTGTCCTTCGTTACGGTCAAGGCCGGGGATGTTGGCGAAGCGCATGTGTTCAAGGCGCTGGACGGCTCGGTCGCGCCCGACGGCGCGGCTTCTTTGACGATCGACCTTGCTTCGGTCGATACAGAGGTAGAAATCCGCGACCAGCGCATGCGCGATGTTCTGTTCGAAGTGGGCGCCTATCCCAAGGCGAAGGTTTCTGTTCAGCTCGATCCCACGGGCATCGCCAAGCTCAATGTGGGCGAAAGCGTAACCCAGGATCTTAGCGCCACGCTCGACCTGCATGGGGTCGCGAGCGAAGTCAGCGCCAAAGTCCGTGTGGTGCGATCCGGGGCGGATCAGGTCCTTGTCTCTACCACGCGTCCGATAATGCTCGATGCCGGCTCGCTTGGCCTGGCAGATGGAGTTGAGAAGCTGCGCGATTTGGCGGGGCTGCCCGCGATCAGCAATGCGGTGCCGGTAAGCTTCTCTATCACCTTCCGGCGTTAGCCCTGCTCAGGCGGCTTCGCGAACCTTCTCGTCGATCCGTTCGATCGCGGTGCGGATTGCCCGGACTGCTTCGAGGTTCAGCCGATCCTCGAACAGCGTCAGGGCCTGCAACAGCGATTTGCGAACCGCGCCCTGCGGTTGCCCCAGTTCTGCATGGTGCTCGAGGCCATAACGCATGATGATCGTCGAATTGACGGCCAGGCTGCGCAGGCGATCGCGCTTCCAGTCGAGTAGGCCAGCATCGATCAGAGCCGCGAGGTGCGCCTCGATATTGTCCTCTGTCTCGACTAGCCAGCGCGCAACATTGGTCGCGATCGGCCCTACATGCTCCCCGTAATGTGGCTGGTCACGATAGAGGAAGCGATAGTCGCGCAGTTCGCGCATCAGGGCTTCCAACATGCGGCAATATGAGCCGATCGGATCCGCCGGATCGGGCCGCTGCGTGAGGCGGGTCTCAATCCGCAATGCGAATTCTTCCGCAATGGCAGTCAGCAAGTCGCGCTTGGTCTTGAAATGGTACCACAGATTGCCCTCGGCGATGCCGCAAGCCTCCGCCAGCGACGCCGTGGTCACGGCACCGTATCCAGCTTCGTTGAACAGCAGGCGCGAAGTCTCGATGATCCGGTCGCGTGTCTTCATCAGTAATGCGACAGTTCGACTTGCATGTGCTTGTAACCGTGGACGAAGCAGGCCGGCACACGCTCGGGTTCGCCCAGCACATTCACCCGCAAACGCCGCTTGGCCATTTCCTCGAGCAGGGTATGCAGTTGCAGCTCGGCCACGCGCGCGCCGACACAGCGATGGATGCCGTAGCCGAAGCTTAGGTGGCGACGGGCATTGGCCCGATCGACCTTGATCACCTCGCCATCGTCAAAGATTTCCTCGTCGCGATTGGCCGAAATATACCACAGCACCACCTTGTCGCCCTTTTTCATCAGCGGCCCGAACATGTCGGTGTCTTCCTCGACCGTCCGGCGCATATGCGCCAGCGGGGTCTGCCAGCGGATCAGTTCCTGGACGGCATTGGGGATGAGCGAAGGATCGGCTTCAAGCTTGGCTCGCTCTTCAGGAAATTGGCTCAGGCCATAGGCATAGCCCGACATCGAATTGCGGGTGGTGTCATTGCCGCCCACGATCAGCAGGATGAGGTTGCCGATGAATTCTTCGGGACTCATGTCCTTCATCGCATCCGATTTCAGCATTACGGAGATCAGGTCCTTGCCAGGATTGGCCAGGCGTTGCTGCCACAGTTCGGCGAAGGCCATGCCCATTTCCTGGAGCTTCTCGTTGCGCAGGATCAGCCCTTCGGGCGATCTGATCAGTTCCACATCTCCGCCATAGTCGGACCATTCGGTCAGCTTGTGCCGCTGTTCCCATGGGAAATCGAACAGCTTGGCGAGCATGCCTGTGGTCAATTCGATCGAGACTTTCTCGACCCAGTCGAACGGCTCCCCGATCGGCAGTGAATCGAGCAGCTCGGCGGTGCGTTGTTGCACTTCGGCCTTCATGTCGGCGACTTCCGAAGGGCCAAAGCTGGGCGCCACGGTGCGGCGCTGCGCCGTGTGATTCGGCGGATCCATCGCGATGAACATCGGCTGGCGGATCTCGTTCTCAAGTGGCTTGTCTGAGTCGAAGGCGATCGAGATACCGCCATATTTCCAGCTGGAGGAAAACAGCTTGGGCAAGGCCTCGATATGCTGGATCGGTTTGTATGTGGAGACCGACCAATAAGGGCCAAAGTGCGAATCGGGCACGAACTGGATCGGCGCATGCTTGCGCAATTGGCGGAACGGTTCTTCGAACCGGTCTTCGGTGTATAGTTCTTTCAGCGATACATCGATCGGATCGATTTCCGGTTCCTTGACTCTCAAATCTGCAGCAGCGGTTGCCATGGCCATCTCCTCTCTTCCCGAAATAGGGTATATGCCCTAATTCGGTAGGCAGCAAGGCAAATGCGCGCGCCGCGAGGTGACGCGTTCAACCCAAACGAATGTCGCGGAAATGCGCCTTGGCGGGAAACCGCTGGAAGGCGTTGTTGGCGATCAACCACACGCGTACGACGCGTTGGGGAAGCGGCTCGCCCAGCGCCTCGCGATAATCCGCCGCAATCATGCGGCGTTCGCCATGCCATTGGCCTAAACCGCCTTGCCCGCTGCGCAGCACCCAATGCGTTTCCCAATCGCACCACCAGCCGAGCGGGCAGCGAAAGATGTGCCCTTCGTCGAGGCCCGCGCTCCACATGTAGGTGAGATCGCGGCCGTTCTCGAATTCGACTGCGATGCTGATATAGTCGTGCGTGAAGGCCAGATCCTCAGGTAACTCTGAAGGCAGGTTCTCAATCAGCCAATCCCATTCGAGCGCGGTCGCCTCGGTCAGGGGGAGATTGACTTCCTTGCGCACGATTGCGCCTTCTCGATCGAGAGTGATCGCAATATCATCTGGCAGTCCCGAGAAGATCTGGGCCTCGCCGATCCGCCATAAATACTTCCAGTCATCCGGCGGGGCATAGTCGTTCGCGAGATCATTGGTGCGCTCCAACCGCACACCAATCCCCGGAAGCAAGGCCTTGCGCTTGCCCGGGAGCAGATTGCCCGCTTCGTCGGCGAACTCGGACAGGCCTTTGCTCAGCAATTCTACCTCGCCGTCGGCCCAGGCTTCGAACACCCAATCCTCCTTGCCGATGCGCCGGACCGGCGCACCACCGATCCGAACAAACAGGGTGATGACTGGATCGAACACCAGGCCCAGCCCCTTTGCCATCCAATGGTGCCCGCTCGCGATGACGCGAAAGCGCTCGCCCTCGCGAACCGTCAGGCCACTTCCGGTCCATCCCGGCTCTTCTCCTGTTAATATGAGCGAGGCGGATGGGTCGAGTTTGCAGGCATGCGCTTCGAGTTGCGGCAACCGCACACGCTGTTGGCGGTAGAAACGCGCAAATGTAGCCGCGCGCTGCAGCAATGATCGCTTGGTTTCAGGCATGCATTGTCTCCCAGGCGGCACGAAAAGGTCGAGTTTGAGCGGGACTCAGTAACGCGATAGCTCGACCAGCATCTGCGTATAACCATGCACGAAGCAGGCGTGGACGCGGGTCGGCTCTTCCAACACATTCACGCGCAGCCGCCTCTTCGCCAATTCTTCGAGCAGGATGTTCAGCTGCAATTCGGCCACGCGCGCGCCCACGCAGCGATGTACCCCGTACCCAAAGGAGAGATGGCGGCGGGCATTTGGTCGATCGAGCCGGATCGCCTCTCCCTCGTCGAACACGTCCTCGTCGCGGTTGGCCGAGAGATACCATAGCGCGATTTTGTCACCGCGGCGCATCTGTGGGCCGAACATGTCGGTATCCTCGGTCACGGTGCGGCGCATATGTGCGAGCGGGGTCTGCCAGCGGATGATTTCCTGCACGGCGTTGGGGATCAGTTCGGGATTTTCTTCCAGTTTGCGGCGCTGGTCCGGGAACCGGTGCAGCCCATAGGCAAAGCCCGACATTGAATTGCGCGTGGTGTCGTTTCCGCCAACGATCAGCAGGATGATATTCCCGGCAAATTCGTCTTCGTCCATGTGATTCATGGCATCAGATCGTATCATCACGCTAATCAAATCCTTGCCGGGGTTGGCCTTGCGGTCTTGCCACAATTTGGCGAATGCCCCGCCCATTTCAGCCAAGGCCGCGTTACGGGTCATAAGCCCCTCGGAGGTTCGCTGAAGTTCGATATTGGCTCCGAGGTCAGACCACCGGGTAAGGTTGGAGCGTTCTTCCCACGGAAAATCGAACAGCTTTGCCAGCATGCCGGTCGTTAGCTCTATCGAGACCTCCTTCACCCAATCGAAGGGTTCATCCGTCGGAAGCGAATCGAGCAACGCAGCTGTGCGCCCACGCACTTCTGCAGCCATTTCGGCCACTTCACTTGGACCGAATGACGGCGCGACTGTGCGGCGGCGCGAGGTGTGATCAGGCGGGTCGAGCGCGATGAAACTGGGGCGGCGGATTTCCCCCGGCATGTGCTTAAACGCATCAAGCGCAATGTTGATCCCGCCGTATTCGAAGCTGGAAGAAAACAGCTGGGGCAATGCCTCGATATGAACGATGGGCTTATAGGTGGAGACTGACCAGTGCGGGCCGAAATGGGAATCGGGCACCCATTGGATCGGGGCATGTCTGCGTAATTGGCGAAAGGGTTCCTGCCACCGGTCTTGCGAATAGAGCGCCGGATCGGTCATATCGATCGGATCGATCTCGGGCCGTTTGACTTTCAAATCGGTTGCGGTCGCCATGGCATTGCTCTCCCCCTGCGCCCCCCGCATCTGAGTTACAGCACATTTGTGCCGGCGCCAAATACTCGTTCAGCGCTTGGACAAGCTGGCTTGACGCTACGGCATGGCGCGGGACATCCAGAACCCTTGCGCAGCCACTAAAACTCCGCAATTCTCCCTCTGAATTGGCGCGCATTGAAGCGCGGAACGGGAGACCAGCCATGAAGACCGCCATCACCGAAATGTTCGGGATCGAGCATCCGATCATCCAGGGCGGGATGCATTTTGTCGGCTTTGCCGAAATGGCAGCGGC
>SBHJ01000189.1 GCA_006226465.1 Alphaproteobacteria bacterium
GTCCGCGCCAAAGAGGCTGAAGTCGGGCGCAAAATCGGCCTCTATCCTGAACTCAAGCACCCAACCTTCTTGCTAGAGAGCGAAGGGATCGACATGGTCGATCTGTTGCTGCTCGAACTGCGCAAGCTTGGAATTACCGAAGCCGATCCGATCTTCATCCAATGTTTCGAGGTCGGAACGTTGCAGCGCCTCAACAAGCGGAGCGATTTCAAGTTGGTGCAACTGGTCGCAAGTGATGGTGGGCCGGCAGACGAACCTGCCATGCGTTATGCGGAAATGGTTTCACCGAGTGGATTGGCCGAAGTCGCCGAGTATGCTGATGGTATTGGGGCTGACATCAGACTGATCCTTGATCCTGACAGTACGCCAACTTCACTGGTGGCCAACGCAAGGTCAGTTGGACTGGACGTACATGCCTGGACCGTGCGGCCGGAGAACGTGTTTTTACCATCATTATTGCGCGGAGAGGGCGGGGACAGCGCGCATGGCAAGGTTGCGACCTTGATCGAGTTGCTTAGGAAAGCCGGCGTGACAGGGATATTCACTGATGCTCCTCGGTTAGGAGCCCGGAACTAGCCTCGTTTTGCAGTCACGATATAGTTGAGCGAGAGATCCTCGCTCAGATGCAGGCCCTTGCCCGGACGCCATGAAATCCCGCGCGGCGCGCCCATGGTCATCCCCGCTTCGTCCAGCAGATCGCCCAGCTCATCCGGGGTGATGAAATCCTCCCAATGGTGCGTGCCCTTGGGAACGTAGCCAACAGCCTCCGCCGCACCGACCAGCAACAGGCGGCTGGCGGTTGTGCGATTGGGGGTTGAAAGTACCATTAGTCCGCCGGGAGCCATCCGTTCGGCGAGGCTGGCGATAAAGGCGCGCTTGTCCGCCACATGCTCTATCACTTCGAGCGAGGTCACAAGGTCAAACCGCCCGATGTCGAGACTGGCCAGCTCCCCCGCCATGTATCGGATGCTGAGCCCGGCGCCCTCGGCATGCGCACTGGCCACTCCGATGTTCTCTGCAGAGGCGTCAACGCCGGTTACATTTGCGCCCAGTCGCGCCAATGGCTCGCACAGCAGGCCCGCGCCGCAGCCGACATCGAGCGCGCTCTTGCCCGCCAGCGGCTTTGTCTCAACCGTGCTCCAATGCGCGTCAATCGCTGAACGGAGAAATTGCAGCCGCACCGGATTCATTTGGTGGAGCGAAGCCATCGGCCCCTTGGCATTCCACCATTCGCGCGCCAGCTGGCCGAAATGCGCGGCCTCATCGGGGCGAATCGTATTGCCGCCAGTAGATTTCGTTGCGCCAGATAGAGTTGCATCACCCATGCACTGCCCCTAACAGCGCGCGGAACGCATATCCAGAAGGAGCATGACCCTTGGCGCGGATCGTGATGAAATTCGGCGGCACCTCGATGGCGGGTTCCGAGCGCATTCGTCGCGTCGCCAATATCGTGCGCAAGCAGCAGGCCGCGGGGCACGAAGTGGCGGTGGTGGTCTCGGCCATGGCGGGCGAGACTGATCGGCTGGTCAATTTTTGCCGCGAAGCCAATGCACTATATGATCCGGCTGAGTACGACGTGGTTGTCGCGTCGGGCGAGCAGGTCACCAGCGGATTGCTGGCGCTGACGCTGCAATCGCTGGGATGCAAGGCGCGCAGCTGGCTTGGCTGGCAGCTGCCGGTGCGTACGGCGGAAGCCCATGCCAAGGCGCGGGTCGAGGCGATTGATTCGCCCGAGCTCATCGCTTCGCTGGAACGCGGAGAGATCGCCGTCATTCCCGGCTTCCAGGGCATTTCGAACGATGGCCGGATCACGACCCTGGGGCGCGGTGGATCGGATACGTCGGCGGTTGCGGTGGCAGCGGCAATCAAGGCCGATCGCTGCGATATCTATACCGATGTCGATGGCGTCTACACCACCGATCCGCGGATCGTCGCCAAGGCGCACAAGCTCAAGGCGGTAACCTATGAGGAAATGCTAGAGTTAGCTTCGGTCGGGGCCAAGGTTCTGCAAACCCGCTCAGTCAGCCTGGCGATGAAAGAGGGCGTGCGGGTGCAGGTTCTTTCGAGCTTCCTTGGCGATGACGCTATACCCGCCGATGAACTGCCCGGTACAATGATCGTGTCGGACGAGGAAATGGATCAATTAGTGGAGAAGGGCGATATGGAACGCCAGCTCGTGACCGGGATCGCGCATGACAAGAACGAAGCCAAGGTGATCCTCACCCGGGTGCCCGACAAGCCGGGCGCGGTGGCCAATATCTTCGAGCCGCTGGCGGCAGCTTCGATCAATGTCGATATGATCATCCAGAACGTGGGCCGCGACAAGGGCGAAACCGACGTGACCTTCACCGTGCCGCAGGCTGACCTCGCGCGGGCGCAGGCACTGCTTGAGGACAAGCGCGATGTGATCGGCTTCAACCGCATCATCACCGACAGCAAGATCGCCAAGATCAGCGTGGTGGGCGTGGGGATGAAGAGCCATGCCGGCGTCGCCAGCACGATGTTCCGCGCGCTGTCCGATCGCGGGATCAATATCCAGGCGATCTCTACCTCCGAGATCAAGGTTTCGGTGATGATCGACGAAGATGAGACCGAATTGGCAGTGCGCGTCCTGCACACTGCCTACGGGCTCGATGCGAAGGACGAAGCGGCCTGATCTTAAAGGTCCTCCACCATCGAGAGGACAAATTCGTTGTCCGGTCGTTGGCGATAGTCACCGGAAACCAGCTTGGCTTGAACCGTACCGTTGGGCGCCAGCACCAGCACGCTGGCGTAAGGCACACCATATGCCATATGCCCTTCCGGATATTGCGGATCGCGTAGCCTGACGGCTTCGACAAAACGGGTCTGTGTGTCGCTCAGCATGGCATAGGGAATATTATGGTCGGCTGCGAAGGTGGCCAGGATCTCGGGCTCGTCGTAGGACAGGCTCGCGAGAGTATAGCCGCGATCGGCGAGGTCGTCGGCAATCGCGGCATGTTCCTTTAGCTGGCCAGCGCAGAACGGACACCAGTCCGCCGAGCGAACCATGATGAGCACGGTGCCATTTGGCCCCGCAATGTCCGCCAGATTGGTCGTTTTTCCCGAAGAGTTGCGCATGGCAATATCGATTGGCGCTACCTCACCGATATCGATTCCCACATCGATTCCCTCCGGGGCAAGCATGGCCGGGGTCAAGTACCAGGCGACCGCGCTTAGTGCGAGCAGTGCGATTGCGCCGAGTCCGACGAGCATCCTGGTCATCGCGACAACGAACTCCTTTACAACAAAGTGCGCAAGGCCCCGGGCGCACTCCCTATTCATTTATTCGCGGCCCTAGCCGCTCCGGTTACACGGTTTGCCGCAGGTGGCCGCGCGTTAAGCCGACAACCTAACCGAAACTTAACCCCGAACTGGCCTGATGCCGCGATCAGCACAGGAGCAGCAAATGGCGGTCAAGGGACGCCTGCAATCGATCAATGAAGTGGCCGGACAGTCGCGGGACAAGCGTCACGCGCTGCACCTCGAAACCAGCGGTGCCCTGGCGACCAGCGGAGAGGTCAATGTCACCGTCCACAACATTTCCTCAGGTGGGATGCTGCTCGAAACCAGCCTTGCGCTTGAGAATGGCGATCAGGTTGAGGTTGACTTGCCTGAGGCGGGCCTGGTTCGGGCGCAGGTCGTTTGGGCCAGCGGCATGCTGTTTGGCTGCCAGTTCGAGCAACCACTATCCGTAGGATCGCTCAGCGCCACGCAATTGCGCGCCAACTCACCGCTTCCGCCGGAAATCGGCCGCCCCCTGCCAAGCCGCATGCCCGAAGGTGAATTGTTCGGCAAACAGCTCGAAAAGCTACGCAAGCAACGAGGATTGACCCTCGCCCAGGTTGCGGATGCCCTGGGTGTGAGCAAGCCCACCGTCTGGGCCTGGGAAAAGGGGAAGGCACGCCCGATAGAAGACCGACTGCCCGCGATCGCGGCAGCTCTGCATATCGACGAAGCCGACCTCACTCGACTGAGTGAACCACCCGGCCTTGCTGAGTTGCTCAAGACGAGCCGCGCCCGCATTGCCGAAGCCTATGGCACCACGCCCGATCACGTGCGGATCATGATTGAGGTTTGACCGGGCCCGACGAACCCGATGCTTACAATTCTTCGTAATATGGTAAATACGAATAGGATTTGATTCGTTTATTAGTCGATTTAGCTAACTAGATTTACTTGGGTGTCGCCTCATATGGCAGTTATTAAAGTAAAACGAATGTAATAAGTTAGCTTATGGCAATTTATCGACTTGAGGAAAATTGAGTCTAAGTCGCAATGGCCGGGGGCAAGTCGGCGATGATCAGGGGGTTCACCGAGGCTGAAGGCTCGGTCTTGTTTGGATTGCTCGCGGAAAGTGCGAGTAATGTCCTTTTGAAGGCAGATACGAGCGGGTTCATTTCCGAGGCGAGACCGGCTCTTGATTCCATCGGGCTGGAACCCACAGGTGAGCTCTTTGCTCCGCATGTCGCGGATTTGGCGGCGCAAGGTCATTCGCAGAGAGTGCGACGCTATTGGAGCGATGCCACCGCCGGCATTGCGTCAACAGATCAGGTCGAATTCCCGCTCTGCCAACCCCATGAGTTGGATACTGTGGAGCGCTGGTTTGCGCTCACCATGCGCCCGGTGCTCGATGCCGAAGGCAATGTCACCGGATCGATCGGCATCCTGCGGGCAATAGAGCGCCGCCGCACTCTCGAAGACGAATTGTTGGCAGCCACCCTGACCGATCCACTCACCGGCCTTGGCAATCGGCATGCCTTTCAGTCGATCCTTTCACGTCGATTGGCGGGCGACGCCGGTGGAGCGATCATCCTGTTCGGGATCGACCAATTTCGAGCAATCATCCTGAATTATGGCCAGAGCAAGGGCGATGAAGTGCTGTGGGCCTTTGCCCAGTTCCTGCGGACCATATTTGGTGAGGAGACCACGCTGGTGCGTTTGGAAGGAGAGCGCTTTGCAGCGATCCTGCCCGGTGCCGCGGCAATGGCGGCTTTGGCAATGGCGAGCGAGACGATCGATACATTCTCAAGCCTGGTGCGCGCCGGACGCCGCGATGGATTGCGGCTGAGCGTTAGCGCTGGAGTGGCTGAAATGGCAGGACACCACGATGGCGTACTCGCCAATGCCGAACTCACACTGACCCTGGCCCAGGCCGCAGGCGGACAACGCGCAGAGCTGCATGGAGCGGCTTCACCTGGCTGGCGGGATCGCAGGCGCGCCTGATCTTGCCGTGAACGAACTTCCCGCCTAATCGCGCTCACCATGACTGATTTTCCCAGGACATCGGCGCTGATGCAGCGCGGAACAGACTTCCTTGGCTGCGAATACGCCATCCTGTGCGGGGCGATGAGCTGGGTCTCGGAACGCAATCTCGTTTCGGCAATCTCCAATGCCGGGGGTTTTGGCGTGATCGCCTGCGGGGCGATGACTCCCGAATTACTCGATACGGAGATCGCGGCGACCAAGGCGCTCACAGGCAAGCCGTTCGGCGTCAATCTCATCACTATGCATCCCGCCTTGTTCGACCTGATCGAAGTTTGCCGCAAGCATGGCGTAAGTCATGTTGTGTTGGCGGGCGGAATCCCGCCCAAGGGAAGTGTCGAGGCGATCAAGGGCGATAGCGGAGATGGTGCCAAGGTGATCTGTTTCGCGCCCACGCTGGCCTTGGCGAAGAAGCTGCTGCGTTCGGGTGCGGACGCACTGGTGATTGAAGGCATGGAGGCCGGCGGTCACATCGGCCCGGTCGCGACCAGCGTGCTGGCGCAGGAAATGCTGCCCGAACTGGCCGAAGAGCATGTGATTTTCGTCGCCGGCGGAATCGCCAAGGGGCAAGCGATTGCCGGTTACCTGGAGATGGGGGCGGCGGGCGTACAGTTGGGTACGCGCTTTGCCTGCGCCACGGAAAGCATCGCCCACCCCGATTTCAAGAAAGCCTTCTTCCGCGCGTCGGCCCGTGATGCTGTGGCGAGTGTGCAGGTCGATCCGCGCCTGCCGGTGATCCCCGTTCGCGCGCTCAAGAACAAGGGCACCGAGGAATTCACGGCCAAGCAGATCGAGGTGGCGGGTATGCTCGATCGCGGAGAAGTCGAAATGGACGAAGCACAGCTCCAGATCGAACATTACTGGGCCGGTGCCCTGCGCCGCGCGGTAATCGACGGTGATGTTGAGGGCGGTTCGTTGATGGCGGGCCAGTCTGTCGGCATGGTCAAGGCGGAAGAGCCGGTCGCCGAGATCATCCAGGTGCTGATGGCCGAAAGCGAAGCTGCATTGGCGCATCGCTGACATGGTCGAGCCGCTTGTCCTGACGCTTTCCTGCGCCGATCGTCCCGGAATCACTGCACGGGTTACCGGTTTCCTGTTTGAGCGCGGCGGCAATGTGCTGGAGGCACAGCAGTTCAACGACCGTGAAAGCGACAGCTTTTTCATGCGGATCGAGTTCGACCCTGGTTCGAAAACGAGCGACCAGTTCCGATCCGAATTTTCCGCCGTGGCTGATGAATTCGGCATGCGCTGGAAGCTTGCCTCGCTAAATCGCCCGCGCCGCGTGCTGATCCTGGTCAGCAAGTTCGATCATTGCCTGGCAGACCTGCTCTATCGCTGGCGGATCGGGGAATTGCCGATGGAACCTGTCGCAATTGTCTCCAACCATCCGCGCGACGCGATCAGCCACACCGATATCGGCGATATCCCGTTCCACCATTTGCCGGTGAGCAAGGAAACCAAGCCGCAGCAGGAGGCGAAGCTGCGCGAAATCGCTGAGCAGTCACAGGCCGAACTGGTGGTGCTGGCGCGCTATATGCAGATCCTGTCAGACGAGCAGGCGGCACACTTTTCCGGGCGTTGCATCAACATTCACCACAGCTTCCTGCCGGGGTTCAAGGGTGCCAAACCGTACCACCAGGCGCATGCGCGCGGGGTCAAGATGATTGGGGCGACCGCGCATTATGTCACGACTGATCTCGATGAAGGTCCGATCATCCACCAGGATGTCGAGGCGATCAGCCATGCGGACAGCCCTGAAGAGCTTGTGCGCAAGGGACGCGATATTGAGCGCCGTGTCCTGGCTGAAGCGGTGCGACTGCATCTGGAAGAGCGAGTCCTGCTCAACGGCAGAAGGACGGTTGTCTTCAAGGGTTGAGCAGCGCCTTCCATGGCTGTGCTGCCGGGTCATCGCTGGATAGCGGATCCCAGACCTGCGACATCCGGGCGCGGGCTTCCGGTTCTGGAACTCCGTCTTCGAGGTCCAACAGGTAGAAGAACGCCGTGACGCGGTAATTCATGATGCAATGAACGTGGACCGGTCCATCTGCCCCTTCTAGCGCCGCGCGCATTGCCGCGACATGCTCACGCGTCGGAACATCGAAAGGTACCGGGATATGCGTGTATGCGATGCCGATCGTGGCCAGTGCTTCACCTTCATCCGCCAGAGCTTCCGGGTGATTGTCTAAGGCCAGGTTGATGACATGCTTGACACCGATCGCGGCGAGCCGCGCAGGATCGCATGCTTCCAGCCGACCTGAAGTGGTGATGCGATCCGAACGACGCCGCCAATTGCGGATATCGTTCGGATCGCTTCCCCCCACGTGATT
>SBHJ01000220.1 GCA_006226465.1 Alphaproteobacteria bacterium
CCCCTAGAGCTTCGCGACTAGTTCCTTCAGCGCCGCGATCTGGACCTCGTCCTTCAGGCACCCCGCCTCAACATCGAATGCCTCACCGAATTTTGGCACCGCAAGCGTTCCGACAACCTCGCCACCAAAATGCGGCGCGGCGCTTGCGGCGATCGAAAGCGAGCGCATCCCGCCGCCCGCACCCGTAGACGTCGAAAGCAGCACCATCGGCTTGCCCTGCCACACGTCGCCCCCCACGCGCGAGCACCAGTCGAACAGGTTTTTGAATGCCGCAGAATAGGCCCCGTTGTGCTCTGCAAAGGAGATCAGCAAGGCGTCCACCACCGCGATCCGCGCCAGGAAATCATGCGCCAGTTGCGGGATGCCTTCGTCCACTTCGCGATCCGCCCGATAAAGCGGCATTTCGAAATCATGGATGTCGAGGGTTTCGACTTCAGCATCTTCAAGCAAGGACGCGGCGTAGTTCACCAATTGGCGGTTGATCGAAGTGGAGGAGTTGCTGGCGGCAAAGGCGAGTATCCGGCGGGTCATATCATCCTTTCCACTCGCGGCGTTCCTCCGCCGCGCGCAATACTTCATAGGCCAGTTGCAGCTTTTGGAATTCGGCCGCCGCTTCCTTGTCGCCCGGCTTCACATCGGGATGGACCATCTTGGCTTTTTCGCGCCAGGCCTTCTTGATCGCGGAGAAATCGGCATCGCTTTCCAGATCGAGCACGTCGAGCGCGCGCATTTCGTCCGCGCTGCGCGATCCGTCGCCAGAACCGCCCCAGCCATAGTGCGATGCCTCGGCATAGCCCGAATTGTCGCGCCGCTCGGCCCGCGCGCGTTCCTCTGCCTCGGCCTTCTCAAGCCCTTCGAAATAGTCCCATTTCGAATTGTACTCGGCGGCGTGCTGTTGGCAGAAATACCACCGTTCAGGGCTATTGGGGGCCTTGGGCGCGGGGCAATCGCCGCGTTCCTCGCAGCCATGCCGGTCACACAGTCGCACCGTGGTCGCCTCGCGCGCCGAACCGTAACCGCGCCAGCGCGGGAAGCCCCAATCGAGCGAGCGACGAGCCTTACTCACTCGGAATGTTCCATGATGTTGGTCGGGCGCACATAGTCGCTAGTCTAGGCACAGTTGCGGCTCAATGAAAGGGATGCAATCAAGTTTCAAAGAAAAATGTTGCAATGCAACACTACGTTCATATTTAGACGTTAGTGCGCAGCACCACAGGAACAGTTATGAGCAAGCAACTCGCCACATCCGCAGCCCTAGCCATCTTCGCCATGGCGGCAACAGCGCTCGCCCTCACGCCCGATTTTTCGCGAGTCGATGCGGGAGAAGGCGTCGTGCCGGTGCAGGCCGAGCTTATGCCCGACCTGCCCATGCCATCCTTCTTCAACTGATCAGCTGATCACAATGCTGACGGCGCGGCGGTTCTGCGCCCAGGATCCCTCGTCCGAACCCAGCGCAACGGGGCGTTCCTTGCCATAGCTGACGGTGCGGATGCGGCTGGCGTCCACGCCCAGACCCGTGAGATAGTTCTTCGCGGCATTGGCGCGGCGTTCACCCAGCGCAAGGTTGTATTCGCGTGTGCCGCGCTCATCGCAATGCCCTTCAATCGTGATGTTCACCTGCGGATAGCGCGCCAGGTATTGCGCCTGGGCCTGCAGCGCAGCGGCATCGGCACTGTCGATATTGTAGCGATCGGTGTCGAAATAGATCACGTTCTGGCCATTCACCGCGTTTTCGAAATGCGCCTGCGAGCCAACCGTTGGGCCAGCGGGCGTATAGGGCGCAGGGGCCGGGGCCTCAGTCGTAGTTGGAGCGGGCGGCGGCGGCAGTTCCTCGGGTGCCTTCTTCGAACAGCCAGCGAGGCCAAGGCTCGCGGTCAGGAGCAGGGTGGAGGCGAGACGGACATTCATGATCGGGTTCCTTTCCCAAAAGGGCCGTTTGGGGGCAGCCCTGCAGCTTACTACAAATTACTACAAAATCTCTATGGTAACAGCGGTCCCCATGCAGGGTCCGATGCATCGACCGGGGTTGGCAGTTTGCGCTCGTTCCGCCCTGTGAGGTCCACTTGCCACAGCGCCGAGCGGCCCGAATTGCGTTCGGTACGGAAGAACTGGATAATCCGGCCATTGGGTGCCCAGGTCGGCGCCTCATCCTGCCAGCCCTTGGTCAGCACGCGCAGGTTTCTGCCATTCGTGCCCATCACCGCAATGTTGAAATCACCTGCAATGCGGGTGAACGCGATCTGATCACCGCGCGGGCTCCATTCGGGCGTGGCGCAGCGCCCGCCGAAGAAGCTGAGCCGCCGCTGGTTCGATCCATCGGCGTTCATCACATAGCATTGCTGTTCGCCCGAACGGTCGCTCTCGAACACGATCTTGCTGCCATCGGGCGAATAGGACCCGCCGATATCGATCCCCGGCGTATCGGTCAGCCGCACGCTCTGTCCACCATTCGAGGGTACGCGGTAGATATCGGTATTGCCGGCGATCGCCATCGAATAGAGGATATAGCGCCCATCCGGGCTCCAGCGCGGTGCGAAGGTCGGGTTACCCGTCTGCGCCACCAGCACCTGCCGCCCGGTGCCGATGTCATAGACATATATCCGCGGGTTGCCATCGACATAGGAGAGGTAGAGCAGGCGCTTGTAATCGGGCGAATAACGCGGGGTCAGCGCGGTGGCACTACCCAGCGTCAGGAACCGATGATTGGCCCCGTCGCTATCCATGATCGCGAGCCGCTTGATCCGGCGATCCTTGGGGCCGGTTTCGGCAATATAGGCGATCCGGCTGTCGAAAAACGGGCTTTCGCCGGTCAGCCGCGAATAGATCAGGTCGGCGCATTTGTGCGCCGCGCGGCGCCAGTCTGCCGGCGGCACGACCCAGCCTTCGCGCACCAGTTCGTCCTGCAAGGCAACGTCATAGAGATAGCAGCCGAACAGCAGCCGCCCGTCGGTGCGCGCGCGGACATAGCCATGGACCAGCATCTCGGCCCCGCGCCCGCTCCACGTGCCCCAATTGGGCGCGGTGATCTGCGCAAAGCTTGGCTGCGGCAGGCTGTCCGGCCCCACGGGCTTGAACAGACCATTATTCCTGAGGTTGGCAGTGATAACCCGCGCCACCTCGCGGCCCAGCGCCGCTGTGCCATCGGCATTGGCGGGGGTGGCAACGTCGCGATCGGTGGCAAAGCCGGGAATGGCGACGCCCAGGTCTTGCCAGTCGCTTTCATCGGTAACGGTAAAGGTCAGTCCGCCGTCGTCCTGCGCCTCGCCCAGGGTCTCGACCTCACCGCCTTCAGCGGATGGAGCCCCAAGATCCTGGTCCTGCGCGGCAAGTGGCGCTGCAAATAGGGCAAAGGCGAGCAGGAGATATTTCATCGAGAGAGATTCCTATCGAAACGGGCGCCGCGGATCGACTTCCACGCATTGTAATATTCGTCAGGCAGGTCGAATGGTGCGGCGAGCTGAACGGCGCGGATCGCGCGTTCGGCATGGAGCGAGGCCTGCGGGCGGTTGGAATCGGTGATACCTGACTGATTGATCACCCTGGGGCGCCCCATCAGGCGGCCATCCTCGTCAAGTTCGAAAGCCAGTTCGGTGACCAGAAGTTCGGCATCGATTCCAGATGGCGCGTTCCAGTGCGGCCTGATCTGTCGCACGATCGCCTGGATTATGGAAGCCTTGGCGCTCCGGCCAATCTGCGAAGCGGGGATGCGCGTATCCTCGGTGGCCTTGCTGCTGCCTGCGCCCTCAAGGAAGTTCGAACCGATCTCGCTCCCGCCCTTGGGTTTGGCAGTCGGCTTGGGCGCAGGTTGCGTATTCTTTGCCTTTGCAGAAGTAATTGCATCGCTGGGCTTGGACGTGACCGCAGGCTTGGCCTGGTCGGGCGCAGGCTGCGGCTGGTCGGCAAGCTCCGGTGCAACTGCCGCGCGGCTTTCCGCAACCGGATCTGGCGCAGTGGCCTCAAGCCCGACATCTTCGGCCAGGCTCACCGTCATACGTTCTGGGATATCGAGCACTTCGCGCCGGGCAGGCTGGATCAGCAATGCAGCCATAAGCAGCAGGTGCAGGCCGAGCGCAATCGCCAGACCCCAGCGTTCCTCCCTATGCGACAGTGCGGTGTCCATCTCTCCCCAGCTATTCCTCTTCGGATGAACTCTGGCTGACAGGTGTGGGCGCCTTGCGTGCGTTGGTGACGAGCGATATCGAGTTGAACCCAGAACGGTTAAGCTCGCCCATCACCGCCATCACCCGCCCGTAATCGAGTGCCTTATCCCCGCGCAGAACGATCACCGGGCCCGATCCGGCAGGTCCGCGATCGATGGTTTCCAGCGCATCGGGCAATCCACCCACCGGCACGCGCGCATCATCGATATATATGAAACCTTCCGCGTCGATGCTGATCGTGACCTGATCCGGCGTCTGGTCGATCGGATTGGCACGGCTCTCCGGCAATTCGATCGGCACGCCCGAAGCCAGCAGCGGCGCGGTGACCATGAAGATGATCAGCAGCACCAGCATGACATCGACGAACGGCGTAACGTTGATTTCCGCCATCGGCGCGCGGCGGCTGCGCCGCGTGCGGCCGCCCAGTTGTGCCATTCCCATAGCCATCAGCCGCGATCCAGCTCGCGACTGAGCCCGGCATGGAAGCGGTCGGCAAAGCGATGCAGCCGCGCCTCGTACCGGTTCACCCGGTGACTGAAGCGGTTGTAGGCGATCACCGCCGGAATTGCGGCGAACAGGCCGATGGCGGTGGCAAAGAGTGCCTCCGAAATGCCCGGCGCGACCACTGCCAACGAGGAACTTTCCTGCATGCCGATCTGGAAGAAGCTGTTCATGATCCCCCAGACGGTGCCGAACAGGCCGACAAAGGGCGCGACCGAGCCGGTCGTGGCGAGGAAATTGAGCCGCTCGGCCAGGTCGTCAGCTTCCTGCGCCACGCGACTCTCCATCGCGCCGGTCAGCCGCTGGCGCACGCCATCACGGTCGATCGGCTTTGCCTGGGTAGAGCGTTGCCATTCGTTGAGGCCGGCAGCGGCAACCCGGGCGGGCGGCAATTCGGCCTGCGCGCGCTTGCCCAGCATCTTCTCGTGATCCTGGCTCTCCCAGAATTCCTCTTCGTAAGCGCGCGAGGCGCGTTCCAGCTTGCCCATCCGCAGGCTGAATGAAACGATGATCATCCACACCCAGATGCTGGCGAGGATCAGGCCGGTCATCACGGCCTGCACGACGATATCGGCCTGCAGAAACAGCGCCAACGGGTTGAGGCGGGTCGATCCGCCAAGCGCAAGCAGGGAAAGCGTAGAATTCATGTTGGATCATCTTCCATCATTGATCTGAAGGCTGCGCGCCATTCTTCGGGCTGGCGGCGAGGACGCCCTTCGAGCGTGATAAAGCCGACGCGCAATGACGCTTCGCTTAACAACTCGTCGCCTGCGCCCGAAACCCTGAATGCCTTCTGGTTCATCCGGCAGCTGGCGGCGCCGACTTCAGTGCAGGTGGTTTCGATCAGCACATCGTCATCGAGCTTTGCCGGCCTCAGGTACTTTAGATTGACCTCCGACACGGCATAGGCGCCCTCTCCCGCTTCGATCGCGGCGCGCTGGTCGATCTTGAGCAGTCGCAACAAGTCGCTGCGCGCACGTTCGAACCAACGCAGGTAATTGGCATGGTAGGTGATGCCCGACAGGTCGGTATCCTCGTAATAGACCCGCACGGCATAGAGGTGCCGCGGGCCGTCAATGCAGCCGCCGGGAAAATTGAGGTTTGGATTGGGCCTGTTCATCGCAATGATGCAGTAGCGCAGCGATGAATCGCTGCAAAGCGGCCAACGGTGGAGTGAGTCAATCTATCGACGGATTGCTACCGGCGGACCAGCATCGGCCCCAATGGGTGCCCGCCGAAAATGTGCACATGGAGATGCGGCACTTCCTGGTGGCCGTGACCGCCAATATTGGCCAGCAGGCGATATCCGGGCTCGACCAACCCCTTGGCTCGCGCCACTGCGCCTACCGCGCGCACGAAACCGGCGATTTCTTCAGCAGTGGCCTTGGTAGAGAAATCGTCCCAGCTGACATATTGGCCCTTGGGAATCACCAAGGTGTGGATCGCGGCCTGGGGGTTGATGTCTTCGAAGGCAAAGGCCCATTCGTCATCGTAGACCTTGTTCGAGGGGATTTCGCCGCGCAGGATCTTCGCAAAGATGTTATTGTCATCATAAGGTTCAGTCGCGTCGATCGGCATCAATCCTCTCCACCTTCGGGGCCCCAGAAGACCACCCATGTATCGAAATCATCGCTGAAATTGACAAAGCGATGTTCCATCCCGGCAGGAACGAACAGCGTATCGCCCACCGATACCGAAATCCGTTCGTTGTCGCGCAGGAATTCCGCCGTTCCCGTTCGGATGATGTAGATCTCATCCTGTTTGTGCGGGTTTTGCGGATCCAGGCCATCGGGACGGTAAAGGCCCAATTCCATCGTACCGCTGGCCAGTCCGACAAAGTAGTGATCGGTCGATCGGCCAAGCCCCTGCTCGAAATCGGCCAAAGAGGCCAGCCAAGCCGGTTTATCGCTCATTTGCCGCGCGAAGCCTTCTCGTCGAGCCCGGACACACCCTCGCGCCGGTCGAGTTCAGCCAGCACATCGGCCAGCGGAATTTGCTTTGCACCGAGCAACACCAGCAGGTGGAACAACAGGTCTGCACTTTCGCCGACGAGGTCCTCGCGGCTGCCCGAAAGCGCGGCGATTACCGCTTCGGTCGCTTCCTCGCCCAGCTTCTGCGCGATCTTCTCGATCCCTTTGGAATTGAGCCTGGCGACATAGCTTGCATCGGGCGAAGCATTGCGACGCTCTGCGATGACTTTTTCAAGGCGGGAAAGCGTATCCATTGGCCGACCTTGGTTCAAACCCCGCGCGCTAGCAAGCCGGCTGCGCGAAGCGCCTCATGCGCTTCGCGAATCGAATAGGTGCCGAAGTGGAAGATCGAGGCGGCCAGCACCGCGCTGGCATGACCCAAAGTCACCCCTTCGACGAGGTGCTGGAGGTTGCCCACGCCCCCGCTGGCGACCACCGGAACGCTGACGGCATCGGCGATTTCACGTGTCAGAGCAAAGTCATAGCCGTTCTGCGTACCGTCACCATCCATCGAGGTAACCAGCAGTTCCCCCGCGCCCAGTTCGGCCAGCTTCACGGCATGCTCGACCGCATCGATATGGGTTGGCTTGCGCCCACCGTGGGTGAAGATCTGCCATCCCGCGCCGCTCCGCCGCGCATCGATGCTCGCCACCACGCATTGGCTGCCCATCCGGCTGGCAATTTCCGAAACCACTTCGGGGCGGGAGACGGCCGCGCTGTTGACCGCAACCTTGTCAGCTCCCGCCAGCAGCAGCGCGCGCGCATCTTCGACCGTACGCACCCCGCCGCCCACGGTCAGCGGCATGAAGCAGACTTCTGCCGTGCGCCGCACGATATCGAGCAGCGTGCCGCGCCCTTCGTGGCTGGCCGAAATGTCGAGGAAGCACAGCTCGTCCGCCCCTGCCAGGTCATAGGCGCGCGCCTGTTCGACCGGATCACCCGCATCCTTGAGATCGACGAAATTGAC
>SBHJ01000243.1 GCA_006226465.1 Alphaproteobacteria bacterium
GCGCGCAGCACCATGCCGCCGCCATCGCCGGTGCAGGTGTGGGCGCTGGTCGCTGTGAAATAGCACCGGCCATAGCCGCCGGTTGCCAGCACCACAGCCTGTGCGCGGAAGCGGTGGATCGTACCGTCATCCAGGCACATGGCCATCACACCGACGCATTTCTTGTTCGCGCCTTCGCCCGCCATGATCAAGTCGAGCGCGAAATATTCGATGAAGAAGTCCGCGTCGTACTTCAGGCTCTGCTGGTAGAGCGCGTGGAGCATGGCGTGGCCGGTGCGATCGGCAGCAGCGGCGGTGCGCTGAACCGGGGGCCCCTCGCCCATGTTCTGCATGTGGCCGCCGAACGGACGCTGGTAGATCGTGCCATCGGCATTGCGGCTGAACGGCACACCGGCGTGCTCTAGCTCGTAAACCGCTGCCGGGGCTTCGCGCGCGAGATATTCGATCGCGTCCTGGTCGCCCAGCCAGTCTGACCCCTTGACGGTGTCAAACATGTGCCAGGTCCAGTGATCGGGTGAGTTATTGCCGAGCGAGGCAGCGATGCCGCCCTGCGCCGCCACGGTATGGCTGCGGGTCGGGAAAACCTTGGAGATATTGGCGGTCCGCAGCCCGGCCTCGGCCGCGCCCATGGTCGCGCGCAGGCCCGAACCACCCGCGCCCACGACCACCACGTCGTAAGTGTGGTCAATAATCTTGTATGCAGAAGTATCGGCCATCAGGCGGCTCCCCCGACCAGCGCAATCTTCAGGACGCTGAGGGTTGCCAGCGCGCCGCCGCCGAACACTGCCATGTTGAGGAATGACAGCACCAGGAAGCGGTTGAGCGTGTTGGGAATATAATCCTCGATCAGCACCTGCAGGCCCAACCGCGCATGCCAAAGCGTGCTGACCACCAGCAGGATCATCGCTGTGGCATTGACCGGGTGGCCGAGCCACTTTGTCAGCGCATCATAGCTGAATTCGTTCAACATCAGCAGGCTGGCTATCAGCCATGATACCAGCGTCAGATTGCCGAGCGCGGTGTAGCGTTGCACGATCCAGTGATGTGCGCCTTCATGCGCCGAGCCGTGGCCGCGCACTTGTCCGATCGAGGTTCCGTTGCCCATTGTGTCTTGCCCTCAGCGATAAAGGATCAGGGCCCAGAAGCCCGCAGTTAGGAGAATTCCGATCAGCGGCGAGGCCACCGACCAGTTGCGATTGGTGTCGAGTTCGAAACCTGCACCGATATCCATGACCAGGTGCCTGATCCCGCTCATCAGATGGCTGAACAATGCCCAGCTGAGGCCAATCATCACGATGTAGCCAAACGGTGTCGTCGCGAGCGAATTGAACTTCTCATAAGCACCCGGCCCGCCCGCCAGGGCATATAGCCACCACACCAGCACGCCCAGCCCGACCAGCGCCAATCCGTCACCAGTGGCACGATGGAGGATCGAGGTCAGCATGTGCGGCCCCCATTTCCAGATCTGCAAGTGCGGGGAAAGTGGTCTGTCGGCCATGGATTGCTTCCGATTGTCTCTGTGTGACCTCCCCTTAGCGCGCTGACAGCGCGGCGCAAGGCGACTCTACCCCTCTTTCGTCACCCCCGCGCAGGCGGGGGTCCATGTAACGTCAAGGTACAAGGCTCTTTCTCGCTGGATTCCCGCCTTCGCGGGAATGACGAATTGGGTTAGAGATTGAAAATGACCAACATCCTCTTGACCGGTTCGAGCCGGGGAATCGGCGCTGCGGCGCGGCAGGCGCTCAGCGAACGCGGTGCCATTGTGATCGGCCACGCCACACAGGCTGCCGACGACTCGACCATCGCGGCGGATTTTTCCGATCCTGCTGCCCCGCAAATGCTGTGGGAAGCGGCTCTCGCCCATTCTGGCGGCCAGATCGACGTGCTGGTCAACAATGCCGGCCTGTTCGAAGCCAATCCGCTCGATGCCTCGGACATCGAATGGCTCGACAATTGGGAGCGAACTCTCAGCATTAATCTGTCTTCCGCAGCGCAGCTCAGCCGTTTTGCCATTCGGCACTGGCTCGAACGCGGGGTTCCCGGCCGGATCGTCCATGTGGCGAGCCGTGCAGGCTATCGCGGCGATTCGCCCCAGCACTGGCACTATGCCGCGGCCAAGGGTGGGATGATCGCCATGCACAAGACAATAGCGCGCGGATATGCCGCGCAGGGAATCGTAAGCTTTGCGATCACACCAGGTTTTACCGACACGGCGATGGCGGGAGATTATCTCGCCAGCCGCGGGGGAGCCGACCTGCTGCGCGACATCCCGCTGGGCCGGGTCGCCACTCCGGAAGAAATTGCCCGGATCATCACTTTTTGTTCACTGGATGCCCCCGATAGCATGACTGGCGCGGTGATAGACGCCAATGGAGCCAGTTATGTTCGGTAGGATCGTACTTGTCGTTTCACTGATATTCGCGGGCTGCGTGGCGGTGCCCGCTGCACAGGCGAAACCACCCAAGGACCAGCAAGCCTTTCTGGCAGCCTGCACAGACTGGGACGAATGGGACAAACCAGCCCCGCCCTTCAGGATCCATGGCGATACCTGGTACGTCGGAACCTGCGGGATCAGCGCGATCCTGGTTACCGGAAAGAAGGGCCATATCCTGATCGATAGCGGGACCGAGGCTGGCGCGCAGATTGTGTTGCGCAATATTGCCAAGCTCGGTTTCGATCCCCGGGACGTCCGGTACTTGCTCCACAGCCACGAGCATTTCGATCATGTGGGCGGCATGAACATCTTGCGGGCGGCTACGGGGGCATGGCTTGTGCCTTCCGAGATTGCAGCGCAAGTGCTCAAGACGGGGAAGCCTGATACCAATGACCCGCAGGCCGCGCATTTGCCGGACATGGCACCGGTCGAGGTCTATCAGACCATTACCGATGGCGGCACGATCCAGCTTGGTGACCTTTTGCTTACGTCTATTGCGACGCCGGGCCACAGCCCCGGCGGGCTGACATGGCAATGGGAATCCTGCAATAAGAGCCTGTGCGTTACCATGGTTTATGCCGACAGCCTGTCTGCGGTCAGCGCTGACGGCTATCGCTTCTCCGATCATCCGGAATACCTCGCTGCATACCGTGCGAGTATCGACCGCGTCGCTGACTTGACCTGCGGCCTGCTGCTGACCCCGCACCCGACCGCAAGCAATATGCTCAATCGGATGAAGGCAGGCTCGCTGCAAGGCGTGGATCAGTGCATCGACTATGCCGATGGCCTTTCCAAGCGCCTCGATGAGCGTCTCGCCAAGGAAGAAGGCGTGGAGTGAGCAGCTGGAAGCTGACCGGGTTTGGATCGCGCGAGCTGATCCGCGAAGCACTGGTGGCGCAGGAAAGCGCGCTCGACTGGGATCCGGAAGTGGTGCTCACCGGCTTCGAGATCGCAGACGACAAGCCTGAAGACTGGCGGCTCGATGCCTATTTCCCGCGCGAACCCACCGCAGCAGATCGCGCCGCGATCAAGGCGCTGTTTGCGGGCAAGCCTCCGCGCCTGCGTGCAGAGAAGCTGCCCGACGAGGATTGGGTGACGCTGAGCCAGCAGGGGATCGAGCCGATCCGCGCGGGCCGGTTCGAAGTTCGTACGCCCGAATACGCCGCCTCGACCGGCTGCGTCAGCTTCGTCATTCCCGCCAGCCAGGCCTTCGGCACCGGCCAGCATGAAACCACGGCCGGATGCCTTGCCATGCTCGATGCGATGAAGCGCAGCGGCGTGGTGGTGCGCAATGTCGCCGATATCGGCACCGGGACCGGGCTGCTCGCCTTTGCCGCTCTGCGCCTCTGGCGCGGCGCGCTTGCCACTGCCTCAGACATCGACGCAGTCTGCGTCGAGGTGGTCGAATTCAATGGCGCCGAAAACGGCTTTACGATGGGCGCACGCGCGAGCGAACTGACCATGGTGGTGGCCGATGGCATGGCCGATCCGCTGCTGCAAGCGCGCGGACCCTATGACCTGCTGATTGCCAACATCCTGGCCGGACCGCTGGTCGAACTGGCGCCCGATTTCGCCCAGGCAGTCACACCCGGTGGCAACCTGCTGCTCGCGGGATTGCTCCAGACGCAAGAAGCACGCGTTCGGCGTGCCTATCGCAAGGCAGGCTTCCGCCTGGCCGCGCGCATGGTCAATGGCGACTGGTCGATCCTTTGGCTAAGAAGGCGGCGCGCGACGAGGTGAACAGGGGAGTATGGGCGTGGATAAATGGGCATGGTTGAAACGCGGTGTTGCGACAGTCGGTGCCATCTTCCTAGCCTATGCCTTGCTCGTCTATTGGGGTCCCGGGATCGAGCAATATGGGCCTGCGCCCGCGCAAGCCACCTCCGCGCAGGCAACCGATTGCTATCCCGAAGACGGTCTCTATGGGCCCTGGAGCAGGACTGCCATCGCTTTCGAACATTTCGACAGCGGGCGCACCCATAACTTTGGTTGCGCCAGCTTTGGCGGCTCGCACGATAAAGCCAATGTCGTTACCGCTACAAAACTGCCCGGTCGCTACATCACCCCCTACAATTTCGTGCTCGATGAAGGCAGCGATGGCTATGTCTATGCCGGGGCATATGGCGATTTTCCCGGATCTCCCGGCAGCTTCGTTGCCAAGATTGCGACTGACGGAACCGAAATGTGGCGCCGGCAGCTATTCGACGCTCCGTCCAACCCCCAGTTATGGAACTATCCCGGCGTAGTCGGCATCCACCGGAACGGATCGCCTTATGCTGTGTTCGGCACGAAATTCGTGCGGCTCGATACAGCCCGTGGTGCGATCCTTGCCGAACTTGACCTGCCAGCCGGCGACCGCACGAACACGGCCTATAACGGCTTCAACGGATTTGCCGACGGATCGTTCGTGATGAAGAGCGTCAACCGCGCCAAGGGCTGCGAGTTGCAGGGATTTTCGGCCTTCCTTCGCTGCGACGGCGCACTGGACGTCGGCCCATCCGAAATCGCGGTGATCGATCCGGAGGACATGCAGTTGCTGAGCTCGATCAAAGCCACAGAACATATCGGGGGAAGGTTGACGACCACGCGTTGGGAGGGCGTGGACCGGCTCTATCTTGCCGGTGCGGTATCGATGTTTCGTTACAATTGGGACGGCCAGAAGCTGGCACTTGATTCAAGTTGGGGACCGGTACCTTTCATGCAGGAAGGGCAGACCCCCGCTCCGGCCGCTGCCGTGATCGGCGACTGGATCGTCGCGCAAACCAATGCCTTGCCAGCCAAGACGCCGATGAGCCTCGTCGCAATCAGCCAGCGCGATGCGCGAATGGTCCGGATAGAGCCTTTCGCGGACCTGCCGTTCTGGGCCGCCCCTCCTCCCCGGCGATCGTTCCTGCCCGCCATGCTGACCGTCGATCCCGACAACAGCCGTATCTATGTCATGGACGCGGCCATGGGCCTGGTTGCGGCCTATCGGCTCGACCAGGAAACCGGCAAGTTGGACTTGCTGTGGCGGGTTCGGCAGCGCACGATGAATTTCTCCACCCTGATCGGGCCGCCGGGCACCCGTGTGTTTGTCGCCACCGACATCGGTCGGTTCTGCCCGCTGCTGCAATGCCTGCGCAGCTATGACAGCGAAGCGCTGGTGTTTCGCGATGCTGCGACAGGACGTGAGCTGGCCCGTTCGGAAAAACTTCCCAAAATGACCAGCGGCGCTTTGGTCACGCCTGTGGATGACGGCCATTTCCGATACCTCGGCCTTGGTGGAGATATCTTCGACGTCAGCGTTGCCCCGGCACGCTAGCGTGAGAGTGTCGCCTCGAGGAAATCCAGCGCCGCGCGCGTAAATGCCTCCATATTGGCGATCCGGTCGTCGCTTCCGGTTTCGGTGACGTGTGTGGCTTCGAACCCGCCCGGTCCGACCACGGCGACGCAGCTTCGCCCCGCAGGTGCGCCACTGGGATGCGATGAACCGCCAACCGATCCGCTTTCGGCAAGGCCCCAATCGGCATGAAAGTTGTCGCGGATCGCGCGCGCCTGCAGCAACGCATAGTCCGCGCTCGCGCCGCGCATCCCGGCGTAGGCATCGCGCGACAGGGCGAACAGCACATCGCGTGCGCGGAAGGAATAGACCACCCCGCCCCCGACGAAGAAATCGAGCGCACCCGGCACGGTGAGCAGCGAAGCCGCAATCAGCCCGCCGGTCGCGCCATCGGCGACAGCGATCTTCTCTCCGCGTTGGCGGAGCAGGCCGGCGATGCGCAGGGCCTTTGGGTGGAGTTCGGTGAGCACGGCCCTAACCAGCCGCTGCCACGATGGCCGCCCAACCCGCTTCGTCGATCACTTCGATGCCAAGCTCGGCGGCTTTCTTGAGTTTTGAGCCAGCACCCGGCCCGGCAACAACCAGGTCGGTCTTGGCCGAGACGCTGCCCGCCGCCTTGGCCCCAAGCCGTTCGGCCTGCGCCTTGGCTTCGTCGCGGCTCATGGTTTCGAGCTTGCCGGTGAAGACCACGGTCTTGCCCGCGACCGGGCTATCGAGCGTTTCGACGACATAGGGCGGTGGGGAAACTTCATTGAGCAGGTCATCCCACACCGCAACATTGTGCGGTTCGTGGAAGAAATCGCAGAGCGCCTCGATCACGGCGGGCCCTATTCCGTCGATCGAAGCCAGCAGCATTGCCGCATCGGCATCGCCAGCGTGCGCACTCTCCGCGACAGAGCGAAGATCGGGCAGCGTGTGGAAATGCTTCATCAGGTCGCGTGCGGTCACCGCGCCGACATGGCGAATGCCCAGCCCAAACAGCAGCCGCGCTGCATCCGGTTCGCGCCGCGCCTCGATCGATGCCAACAGGTTATCCACAGACTTGTCCTGCCATCCTTCGAGCGCGAGAATCTCCGCGCGGCGATCCTTCAGCCGGAAAATATCCGCCGGGCTTTCGAGCCAGCCGAGCGCGAAGAACTGGTCGATAGTCTTCTCGCCCAGCCCATCGATATCAAGTGCACTGCGGCTGACGAAATGCTTGAGCCGCTCGGTCCTTTGCGCAGGGCAGATCAGCCCGCCGGTGCAGCGCACATCGACCTCGCCCTCTTCGGCCACCGCCTCGCTGCCGCATTCAGGACAGTGTTCGGGAAAAAGGTAGGGCTCGCGGTCGTCGTCGCGGGTCAGGTTCTCGACCAGTTGCGGGATCACATCGCCGGCGCGCTGGACCACAACCCGGTCGCCAGGGCGCACGCCCAGCCGCGCAATCTCGTCGCGATTGTGCAGCGTGACATTGGTGACGGTGACTCCTCCGACCAGCACCGGGGCTAGCCGCCCGACCGGGGTCAGCTTGCCTGTCCGGCCGACCTGGACGTCGATCGCTTCCAGTGTAGTTTCAGCGCGCTCTGCCGGGAACTTGCGCGCCAATGCCCAGCGCGGAGCCTTGGCAACGAAGCCCAATCGTTGCTGCCAGTCGAGCCGGTCGACCTTGTAAACCACGCCATCGATTTCGTAGGGCAGGTTTGGACGGGCCAGGCCGATTGTCTCGTAATGCGCCAGCAGGCCTTCCAACCCATCGGCGCAATCGAACAACGGCGAGATCGGGAAACCCCATTCGCGTAGCTGTGCCACCACTTCGTGCTGGGCTTTGCCGGGCAGTTCGCTCACCGC